>CABUTP010000016.1 GCA_902494545.1 uncultured Collinsella sp.
CCGTCTTTGCCATAAGCTCACACAGAATCAGACAGGCGAGGATTCCATCGCGCTCGGGCATATGTGCGGCGATGCCGATACCACCGGCTTCTTCGCCGCCTATGAGGACGCCGCCCTTCTTCATCTCCGCCGCTATATATTTGAAACCGACTGGTTTGACGGTCACGCGGCAGCCAAGCGCCTCGGCAATGCGACGCACGAGCGTCGAGCACGAGAGATTGACGACGACACGCCCCTCCAAATTGCGGAATTGAACGAGGTCGCCCAAAACAAGCGCCATGATTTGATGCGGATGTATATATCTACCGCGTTCGTCGACCGCGCCGATACGATCGGCATCGCCGTCGGTCACCAGACCCGCGCACGCCCCGTCCTCGACAACCGCACGCTCGCAAGCGTCCACCCATGGCTCAACAGGGTCGGGGCAAATGTCCTCTTGATCGGACGACTGTCCGGCATGAATCTCGTGCACCTCGACGCCTAGCTCCCGCAGCAGGTCGGCAAGATATCCCTGAGCCGCGCCGCCCATGGGGTCAACTACCACACGCAGGTGAGCGGCTCGAATGGCCTCGGCATCGACAAACGATGCCACCGCCTGCATATAGTCAGGAATAATATCCGCGGTGCGATAGCGTTCCTCGATCCCCATCGGCTCGGGGGCTATGGTCTCTTCGAGCTCTTCGATGACATCCTGATTGGCCGTCGAGCCATCTCCCATGCGTAGTTTAAGGCACAGATACCCCTGCGGATGATGGGACCCCGTCACCATGAGCGCACCGCAGGCCTCGCCGTCATACGCCGCCGCCCACGTAAGGGCGGGCGTCGGGACAGGCCGAGATGCGAGTACTGCGTCCAATCCGTGAGCCGCAAGCACGCCTGCCGCAAGCTCAGCGAACTCGCGCGCCTGCGGCCGGGTGTCGAACCCTATATATACTGTTTTGCCGGGATTGGTCTTTTGCCACAACTCGCCGACGGCATCGGCAATGCGGGCAACGTTGTCGGCGGTAAAGTCGTCGTCGACGCGGGCGCGCCAACCGTCAGTTCCAAAATGAATTATCGCGCACACGCGCAGACACCTCACAGTGTTTGGATCATGGTACGCATGAGGTATACCCGCAGCGCTCGCCCAACAACCTGTCAAAACAGGCATTCACCATTTGGGCAAATGCTACCGACGATGTGCAAGCAATAAAAAACCGCCCCGTATGGAGCGGTTTTGACCTTTATATATCGAGCGCCTCGGCCATCGCCGCCGTGGTAATCGCCGTGGTTCCACAGCAACTGCCCACCATTGCGGCACCGGCATGCCTCCATTCGACGCAAGCGCGCGCGAAGGCTTCGGGATTCTCGCGCCACACAGGGCCATCCTGAGTTTGAACCGGATCGCCCACGTTGGGGCGTACCGTGACGGGCGTAGTCGCCGATGCAACCATCCTGGGCGCCGCCACGTTCGCGGCCGCAAGTGAACAGCAGTTAACGCCAACCGAGTTTACGCCGTGCTTTTCGGCGTACAAAACAGCAGCCTCGATGTTGAGGCCATCGCCTAACAGGTCGCCTTTATCGTCAACGACGAAACTAACCAAAACAGGCATGCCGTCGGCGGCATCCTGGACGCCGGCAAGCATGGGCTGTAAATTACGGATAGACGTCACCGTCTCGATCAACAGGCCGTCAACACCAGCATTGAGCAGGGCGTATGCCTGCTCTCGCGAAATGCCTCGGATTTCTCGATACTCGGCAGAGTCTTCGGCAAACCACTCAATGCCGATCGGGCCCATCGAGCCCAGCAGCAGCTGAGGGTGCGCCTGGCGCGCATCGTCGACGGCACCGCGATTGACCTCAGCCACGGACGGCGTAATCTGATCTTGCCTGAGGGCATAGCTTGATGCCTGGAAGGTATTGGTAATGAGCACCTGCGCACCAGCGGCGACATACAGGCGATGGATACGAGAAACAGTCTGCGGCTCGGCAAGGTTCCAAAACGCCGGTGGGATGTCGGCAGCGTCGTATTCACTCATCAGCACGCTGCCCATGGGACCCTGCGTCAACAGGGTCTCGCTCGACATGCGACGCATAAGTTCCTCGCCGCCGGGGCGGTTGTAATAACTCGTATCCATATATGTGTTTCGCTATTCCTCGACGCTGATTCCCTGTTTTTCGAGATAGGCGAGCCAGCGACTCATCGTGTCCTCGGAAAGCGCATGTTCCATCATGCACGCCTCGGAATCGGCCCGCTCAAAATCGACGCCGAGCTCCTGGACCAAAAACGTGCGAATAAGGCGATGACGGTACCAAACAGCCGTGCCGACCTCGCGACCACGGTCGGTCAGGATGACCTTGCCGTAATGCGATTGCTCGACAAGCTCGGACGCCTTAAGCGCCGAAACTGCCTTGTTGACCGATGCCTTGGAGACACCAAGACGCTGCGCGATGTCGACCGATCGCACGCCATTGGTCTCCCCTTCTTCGCCTTCGATGCGAACCATGCACTCCAAGTAGTCTTCGTTCGCCACCGTTAGGTGCAGCTCGCGCGAGCTATTTGTCGTATCCATGACCTTCCGTCCCTTCTGCGTTCAAAGGCTGATTCTACCCCATCCAAGTGTCGCGGTATGCCGTGGCATACCGTGCTAGAGTTCTTGTTGCACACGACGACCAAGATTGGAGCGGTCTTTATGGAAAACAACGCCAAGAACCCCGACGTCCTTGAGCGCTTTTTGCGCTACGTCCAAATCAACACACAATCCGAGGATGCAAACTGCGACCAGGTGCCTTCGAGCACCGTTCAGTTTGACCTTGCCAACATCCTGGCCGAGGAGCTGCGCGAGCTCGGCGCGGCCGATGCCCATGTGACCGAGCATGCCTACGTCTGCGCGCATATTCCTGCGAGCGCGGGCGCGGAGGACAAGCCCGCCCTGGGCCTGATCGCACACCTCGACACCACCGAGGTTGCGCCGGGCGCCGGCGTGAAGCCGCACATTGTGCACTACGAAGGCGGCGACCTGGTCTGCGGTACCGTTGACGGCAAGCCCGTGGCCATGAGCACCGCCAAGCTTCCCGCCCTGAACGACCTTGTGGGTGAGGACTTGGTCTGCAGTGACGGCACTACACTGCTGGGCGCCGACGACAAGGCCGGTGTCGCCGAGATCATGGCGCTTGTCGCGCGTATCGCTCAGGACCCCTCGCTGCCCCACCCCGCACTCGGCATTTGTTTTTGCCCGGACGAGGAGATCGGTCACGGCGCCGAGCTGTTGGACATCGAGGCCTTTGGCTGCAAGTACGCCTACACGGTCGACGGCGGTCCCGTTGGCGAGCTGGAGTGGGAGTGCTTTAACGCCGCCGAGGCAACCGTTCGCTTTGAGGGCCAGTCCATCCATCCCGGTGACGCCAAGGGCCGCATGGTCAACGCGGGCAATCTGTTCTGCGACTTTAACGCGCTGCTCCCTTATGCGCAGCGCCCGGAATACACCGAGGGCTACGAGGGCTTCTATCATCTTGAGGGCGTGTCTGCAACCGTCGACCACGCTACGGCGCGCTATATCGTTCGCGACCACGACGCAGCAAAGTTTCAGCAGAAGCTCGCGCTGATTGAATCTGCCGCAGCCCTGCTCAACCAGCGCCTGGGCGAGGAACTCGTGACGGTCGAGATCAAGCAGCAGTACCGCAACATGGCCGAGATCGTGCGTGACTACCCCGAGCTTATCGATGTCGCCAAGGAAGCCTACCTTGCCTGCGGCATTGAGCCCCAGGTGCTGCCGATTCGCGGTGGTACCGACGGTGCGCAGCTGTCGTTCCGCGGCCTGCCCTGCCCCAACCTTTCCACGGGCGGCTACTGCTACCACGGCGTTAACGAGTTTGTCCCGGTCAGCTCGCTCGTCAAGATGACCGACGTCCTCCAGGAACTCGTCGCCCGCTTCGCGTAAGGAACTCGAATAATCTAGGTAAGCAAAATCGCCCCGTCCTCAACCGAGAACGGGGCGATTTTTGGTGCAAGGGGAGTAGTCGGCATCGCTGGTTGAATCAACGTCAGCGAGCGACGTCCAGAGCGAACAAGTTGGCATGAAAAAGGCAGGGCATTGACCTTCTGGTCATGCCCTGCCTTTTGAATGACAAATTGTCGCTCTGGGCGGCGCGCAGCGTCGAGTCGTTACGCGGGCTGGTAAGCCCGCGTAACTCTAATAGTTGGCTTCGTAGCCGTTGCCGTCGCCGGTGGGCTCTTCGTAGTAGTCCGAATCACTCGAATCGCTTGAGTCATCGGAATCGTCAGAGCTGACCGATGAGGTTGCGGTGCCGTTGGCGTAATCGTCGGACGTGTTGTTGTTCAGGTCGCCGATCGTAGAGCTGGAGCCATCGGACTGGCCCATGGTATTGGGGCCCTTGGGATCCTTACCAGCGTCGACGCGCTCCATCATTTCCTTAAGCTCGTCCTCGTAGACAAAGACGTAGCTCACGCCATCAATCATGGTGCTGGCATCGGCATACGAAGGCAAGTTGGCCGAATAGATGCCGTCAACATCCATGCCGCGCATGGCATTGACCGTAGAGACGATGTCCTGAACGCTCATATCGGTCACGAGCATGTCGGACAGCGAATTGACGAGGTCGAAAACCTTGGTGGCATCGAAGTTGTTGAGGATCTGGTTGGCGAGGGCGCCGAGCACCTGACGCTGATGGCGCATGCGCGTGTAGTCGCCGTCGGCATAGATGTAGCGGCAGCGGGCATAGGTAAGGGCGGTCGCGCCATCCATGTGCTGCTGACCGGCGGTGATCTTAATGTCGAGATGCTCGGGGTCGTCGACATCGTCGGTTGCGTTAATGTCGATGCCGCCGACCGAATCGATGAGCGACTGCATGCCGTCGAAGCTGACCTCGGCATAGTGGGAAATCTGGACACCGCACAGCTCGTTGACCGCCTGGACCATGGCCTCGGCGCCGCCGTAGGTATGGCAGGCGTTGATCTTCATGGTCGAGCCGTTGTAGACGACCTTGGTGTCGCGCGGAATGGAGATGAGCGTCGCCTGTTTTTGCGTGGGGTCGATACGCGCCAGGATAATCGAGTCGGCGCGGTATGTATCCTCGCCCGGGCGACCGTCAGTGCCAAGGAGTAGCACGTAGAACGGGTCCTTTGCCTCGTCGGTATCAACCAGGATCTGGCGCAGGTTGTCGGTAATGACATTGGAATCGCCGAGCTTGCCCATAATGGTGGCAAACCACAGGCCGGCGGCAGTCGTAGCACTCAGCAGCACACCGAGCACAGCAATGAGCGCAACGCGGCGAACCGTATGACCGCGACGGCGCTGACGGGCGCGCTCGGAATAGCGGGCAACGTTATCGCGGCTATAGATTTTTGCCTGAGCGCCGGTCGAAGGTCTTCGAGATTCCGTAATGGGCTTTTTCTTAAACATAGGCAACCTGCATTAGTAGATGACGGGATCGGGAACAGTGGCGTGCTCGACATGAGCGCCAAGCGCCTGCAGCTTTTCGACAAACTGTTCGTAGCCGCGCTTAATGTGATGGATGGCCGAGACCTCGGTCGTGCCGTCGGCAATGAGGCCGGCAACGACGAGCGCCGCACCACCACGAAGATCCGGTGAGGTTACCTGAGCGCCGGAGAAGCCCTTGACGCCGTGAATCATGGCGTGGTGGCTCTCGATGCGAATATCGGCACCCATGCGCACCAGCTCGGATGCGAACATAAAACGATTCTCGAAGATGTTCTCAGTGATAACGGAGCTGCCGTCTGCCAGGGCGGAGAGCACCATGATCTGCGCCTGCATATCCGTGGGGAAACCGGGGAACGGGAGCGTCTGGATATCGACCGGCTTGATGCGCTCGGCACGGTTCACATGGACGCCATCCTCGACGCGCTCGCAGTCGATGCCCATGAGCTCCATCTTCTTGAGCACCATGCCCAAGTGAATGGGGCAAAAGCCTGTGACGTCGACACCGCAATCGTCGGCCATCAACGCACCGGCAACGATAAAGGTACCGGCCTCGATACGGTCGCCCACCACGCGATGGGTAACGGGATGCAGCTCCTCCACGCCCTCGATGGTCACGACAGGCGTACCGGCGCCGACAATCTTGGCACCCATTTCGTTGAGCATGTTGGCGAGATCGACGATCTCGGGTTCACGGGCGGCATTATCGATAACCGTGGTACCCTGCGCACGCACGGAGGCCATGATGAGGTTCTCGGTCGCACCGACACTGGCAAACTCGAGCGTGACAGTGGTACCGTGCAGGCCCTGGGGCGCGTTGGCGTTGATATAGCCGTGGGCGGTATCGAACTCGACGCCCAAGGCCTCAAGACCCAAGATATGCATATCGATCTTGCGAGCGCCCAGGTTGCAGCCACCCGGCATGGCGATCTTGGCGCGATGGAAACGGCCCAGCAGGGGTCCCATGACGGCGGTGGAAGCGCGCATCTTGGCAACGAGCTCGTAGGGCGCCTCCCAGGAATCGACCTGGGAGGTATCGATCTCGAGCGTGTGCTCGTCGAGAACATCGATCGTAGCGCCCATACCCTTGAGCACCTTGCCCATCACGTGGACATCGGAAATATCGGGCACGTTCTGCAGCGTCGTCTTGCCCGGCGCCAGAAGCGTTGCCGCCATAAGTTTGAGCGCGGAGTTCTTGGCACCCGAAACAGGCACGGAACCTCCGATGGCGTGGCCACCCTCAACGCGGATAATATCCAAGGTCTACCCTTTCAAAAAGCATGCCCGGGGTGGCTGGGCCATCCCGGGCATGATGTGTTCGCAAATGGTCGAACGCTAAAACGTCTGACTATTGGGCAAGCTTGAGCTTACACCATGCGATTTCATTATAGAGGTAGGCGCGGCGTGCATCATCCTCCGACAAATTACCCAGCTTCTCTTCAAAACCTTGAATATCAGCTTTAACCTTGTCGGCGTCGACGGTCGCCAAATCGCAAGCGCGCTCGGCGAGAACGGTCACGACATCGTCCGCAACCTGGGCATAGCCGCCGGCCACGGCAAACGTGTGGTCGACAGTGCCCATGGCCTTATCGGAAACGCGAACGTAACCGCGGTCGATCGTGCAGATTTCGCTGGAGTGAGCAGGCAGAACGCCAAACTCGCCATCCGTGGACGGAATCGACACAAACGCAGCGTCGCCCTCATAGGCGCAGCTCACGGGGCACACGATGCGGATACGCATAACCTACTTCTCCCCCATCTTGCGGGCGCGCTCGCGCACGTCCTCAATCGTGGAAGCATAGCGGAACGCCTGCTCGGGCAGGTCATCGGCCTTGCCGTCGACAATCTCGGCGAAGGAGCGGACGGTATCCTCGACGCGGACGTAGACACCGGGGTTGCCGGTGAACTTCTCGGCGACGTGGAAGGACTGGGACAGGAACTGCTGGATCTTACGGGCACGGTTGACCGTAAGGCGCTGCTCCTCGGACAGCTCGTCCATACCCAGAATGGCGATGATGTCCTGAAGGTCGGAGTACTCCTGCAGGAGCTCCTGGACCTTGACGGCGACACGGTAGTGCTCCTCGCCGACGATCGAGGGATCGAGAGCGTCGGAGGAAGACGCGAGCGGGTCGATAGCCGGGAACAGACCGAGCGACGAAATGCTACGCGAAAGAACTGTGGTTGCGTCGAGGTGCGTAAACGTCGTGGCAGGCGCCGGGTCGGTCAGGTCGTCTGCGGGGACGTAGACAGCCTGGACGGAGGTAATGGAACCCGTCTTGGTCGAGGTAATGCGCTCCTGGAGGTCGCCCATCTCGGTTGCCAGCGTGGGCTGGTAACCAACGGCGGACGGCATACGGCCCAGCAGTGCGGAAACCTCGGAACCTGCCTGGGAGAAGCGGAAGATGTTGTCGATGAACAGCAGAACGTCCTGGCCGCGATCGCGGAAGTACTCAGCGGTGGTAAGGCCGGCCAGACCGATGCGCAGACGCGCTCCAGGCGGCTCGTTCATCTGACCATAGACCAAGCAGGTCTTGTCGATAACGCCAGACTCGCTCATCTCGAGGAACAGGTCGGTGCCCTCACGAGTGCGCTCGCCGACACCGGTGAACACCGAGGTGCCGCCGTGCTCCTGGGCGAGGTTGTTGATGAGTTCCTGAATCAGAACGGTCTTGCCGACGCCGGCGCCGCCGAACAGACCCGTTTTGCCACCACGGATGTAGGGCTCGAGCAGGTCAACGGCCTTGATGCCGGTTTCGAAGATCTCGGTCTTGGTGGTGAGTTCGTCGAAGCGGGGCGCTGCGTGGTGGATGGGATAGAACTCCTCCACCTCGGGCATGGGCTTACCGTCGACAGGCTTGCCCATGACGTTCCAAATGCGGCCGAGCGTCTTGGGGCCAACGGGCATCTTCATGGGCTCACCGGTATCGGTGGCGATGAGGCCGCGCTGCAAGCCGTCGGTCGAGGACATGGCGACCGTGCGGACGACGCCGCCCGGAAGCTGGCTCTCGACCTCAAGGATCGTGCTCAGATGACCGATCGGGGTCTCGGCCTCGACCGTGAGCGCGTTGTAGATCGGGGGCACCGCGCCGTCAAACTTGACGTCGACGACAGGGCCGATGATACGCACGATGCGACCATCACCGGCAGTCGTCTTCTTGGTGGCTTCCTCGACCGCAAGCTTTACGGTGTTATTAGCCATTACTGTTCCTCCAATGCTGAGGCTCCGCCGACGATCTCGTTAATCTCGGTCGTGATCGAAGCCTGACGCACGCGACTATACGTGCGGGTAAGGGTCGAGATGATCGCGGTGGCGTTTTCCGTCGCGGAGTGCATGGCCTTGCGGCGTGCACCCTGCTCGGCGGCCGCCGAATCGATCAGGGCCTGGTAGATGACCGTCAGGATATATGACGGCACAAGCTTGCCGAGAACATGCTCGGGAGAGGGCACGAACTCGAACGTGGACGAGATGCGCTTAGGGGCGTCGGTCTCGTTCTTACGCGGACCGTGGGCCATAGCGATCATCTCGGGGTCGAGCGGCAGCAAATGCTCGACGCGAAGCTCCTGATCCACGCGGTTCTTGGCGTGGTGGTAGACAAGCTCGACGCGGTCAAGCTCACCGACTCGATACGCATCGCAGATATGAGAGGAGATCATGCGGGCCTGATTGAAATCGGGCTCGGAGGAGTTGCCCTCAAAGTGCATGGCGACGTTTGCGCGGTCGCGGAAATACGTGGCCGGTTTGCGCCCACACGCGATGATCTCGCACTCGATGCCGTCGTTCGCCCAAGAAGCGGCGAGCTTTTCGGCCGTGCGCTCCACCGTCGTATTGAAACCGCCGGCAAGGCCGCGGTCCGAGGCAATGACGACAATCAGGCCATGCTTGACGCTCTCATGCTTCTGCAGCATGGGATCGGTGCCCGAGCAGGAGGCGTCACCGGCAACCGTCAGCATGACGTCGGTCAGCGCCTCCTTATAGGGCTCGGCCTGCTTGGAGCGATCGAGGGCACGACGGATCTTGGCCGTAGAGACCATCTCCATCGTGCGCGTGATCTGCTTGGTCGTGGTAACCGAGGAGATTCGCTTCTTAATGTCGCGAAGGTTGGCCATGGGGCTTAGTTCTCCTCTGATCCAGAAACATCCGAATGGTGCTTGGCCATGAACTGCTGCTTGAAGTCACCGATGACACGCAAGAGCTCGGCCTTGGTGTCGTCGTCGATCTTCTTGGCGCGAACCTTGTCGAGCAGCGAGCCAAAGCCATTGTCCATGTACTCGATGAGCTCGGCACGGAAAGGCAGCACGTCGGCGATCTCCAGGTCATCCAGGAAGCCCTCGTTGCCAGCGAACAGCGTAACAATCTGCTCACCAACCTCGAACGGCTTGTAGCGCGGCTGCTTCAGGAGCTCGGTCATGCGAGCGCCGTGGGTCAGCTGCTTCTGAGTAGCCTCGTCAAGGTCGTAGCCGAACTGCGTAAAGCCGGCGAGCTCCTGGTACGAAGCGAGGTCCAGACGAAGGTTGCCGGCGACCTGCTTCATGGCCTTGGTCTGAGCATCGCCACCGACGCGGGACACGGAGATGCCCACGTCGACTGCCGGGCGCTGACCCTGGAAGAAGAGCTCGGACTGCAGATAGATCTGACCATCGGTAATGGAAATGACGTTGGTCGGAATGTAGGCCGAGACGTCGCCGTCCTGGGTCTCGATGATCGGCAGTGCCGTCATAGAGCCGTAGCCGTTCTTCTTGGACATCTTAACGGCACGCTCGAGCAGACGAGAGTGCAGGTAGAAGATGTCGCCAGGATAGGCCTCGCGTCCGGGCGGACGATGCAGCGTCAGAGACATCTGACGGTAAGCCACAGCCTGCTTGGACAGGTCGTCGTAGATGACGAGCACGTGGCCGCCGGGGTTGGTCTCGCTGGCGGGCTTGCCGTCCTCGCCGTTGTACATGAAGAACTCGCCGATAGCGGCACCGGCCATAGGCGCGATGTACTGCATAGGAGCGGAATCGGCAGCGGTTGCCGAAACGATGATGGTGTAGTCGAGCGCACCGTGCTGAGCGAGGGTCTCGCGGATGTTGGCAACCGTGGAGGCCTTCTGGCCGATGGCGACATAGATGCAGACCATGCCCTTGCCGCGCTGATTGAGGATAGCGTCGATGGCGATGGCGGTCTTACCGGTCTTACGGTCGCCGATGATGAGCTCACGCTGACCACGGCCGATAGGCACCATGGAGTCAATGGCCAACAGGCCGGTCTGAACCGGCTCGCACACCGGGGTACGGTCGATGACACCGGGGGCCTTGAACTCGATGGGGCGACGATGCGTGGCGACGATGTCGCCCAGGCCGTCGATGGGCTGGCCGAGCGGATTGACGACGCGGCCGAGCATGGCGCGGCTCACGGGGATATCCATAATGCGGCCAGTGGTGCGGCACTCGTCGCCTTCCTTGATGGAGTCGACGGCACCAAACAGAACGGCGCCGACCTCGTCACGGTCAAGGTTCTGGGCAAGGCCGAAGACGGTCTCACCGGTATCGGAGCTCTTGAACTCCAGAAGCTCGCCTGCCATGGCGCTCTTGAGGCCGGAGACGCGCGCGATGCCGTCGCCTACCTCGTCGACCGTTGAAACCTCATGCGTATCGACCGTCGCGGAGAGGCTCGTGAGCTGCTCCTGCAGTTTCTTGGCGATATCCTGGGCATTGAGGGTTTCGGACATTAGGCTTCACCTCCGTACGAATTAGCAGAGTTTGCGAGGGTCTCCTGCGCGATGCGCAGCTGCGTCTTGACGGAGATGTCACGACGCTCGCCGCGGGCCTCGAGCACCAGGCCGCCCACGATAGACGGGTCGACCTGCTCGATAAGGAATACCTTGCGGCCGAAGTCCTGCTCGCATTTCTTAGTGATGGTTTGACGCAGCTCGTCGTCGAGCGGGATCGCCGTGGTGACGGTCACGCCCACTACATCCTCGTCTTCCTCGGCAACATACTTAAAGGCAGCTGCCACCTTGGGAAGAAGGTCGAGCTGGTCGCGCTTGGACATGGTGTCGAGCACGGCGATGATCTCGGGGCTGGCGCTAGCCAGACGCTCGATCATCTCGAGGTCCTCGAACACATGGTTCTCGGCCTTAGCGGCTTCCAGAAGGGAGCGCGCGTAGGTCTCGAGCACCTTGTCCTGATAGCGGCTAGTCGGCATTCAGGCTACCTGCTTCCTGGATGTAGCGCTCGATGAGCTTCTTCTGCTCGCCCTCGTCCTCGAGTGCCTCGCCCACGATCTTGGTGGCGACGGCAACGGACAGGTCGGCGATGGAGCTCGCGGCACCGGCGTAGATGGACTTGCGCTCGTCCTCGACGGTCGTGTGGGCCTTGGCGATAATCTCCTCGGCCTCCTTGTGAGCAGCCTCGATAATACGGGCGCGCTCGGACTCGGCGTCCTTACGGGCCTCGAGAACGATGTCGGCAGCCTGACGACGGGCGTCGGTGACGATCGAGTCGGACTCAGCGCGCTTGGCGATGGCCTCCTGCTTGGTCTTCTCGGCCTCGTCGAGGCTCTCCTCGATCTTCTTGCCGCGCTCCTCCATGGTTTTCATGATGCCCGGCAGGGCGACCTTGGCCAGCACGATCCAGATGATCAGGAAGGCGATAAGCGCCGGGATGAACTCCGCCATCTTAGGGATGAGGATGTCCGCACCGGCAGCGCCGTCCTCGGCGAACGCGGAAACCGGCATGAGCAGCGCGGCCGCGGACGCGGAGAGTGCGATCGCGCTCTTCTGGGATGAAAGATTCATACTTGACGCTCCGTGCTATTTAACGATCAGCGCGACAACGAAGCCGATCAGAGCCAGAGCCTCGCCGAAGGCGGAGCCCATGATGAAGACGGTGAACACGCGGCCCTGGACCTCAGGCTGACGGGCCATAGCACCCGTAGCACCCAGAGCAGACAGGCCGATAGCAAGACCAGCGCCGATAACACCGAGACCGTAACCGATAACTCCCACGATTCCTCCTTTGTCGTGCGTGTCTTATTTCACGCAGGATAACCTTTTTATAACTGCCGGGCTCCATGGGTACGGGCACCGGCGGTTTAACGAATTGCCTTACCTTTAAGGCGCGAACGGAAGATTACTCCTCCTCCGCGACCTCCTCTGCCTCGGAGACATACACGGCGGTAAGGACCGTGAAGACGTAAGCCTGGATGGCGCCGACCACAAGCTCGATCGCATAGATCAGGATGAGGATGGCAAGCCAGGCCAGCGAAGGCAGGGCGCCGACGGCGTGGGCCGCGGAAACCTGCTGAAGCAGCGGCTGCATGAACATGCTCGCCATGATGGCGAACGAGCCCATGACCACGTGTCCTGCGAACATGTTGCAGAACAGACGGACGGCGAGCGTGATGAGGCGCAGGAAGGTCGAGAAAAGCTCGACGACCCACACAAGCACGTTCATCGGGAAGCTCACGCCCTGCGGGGCGAGGCTCTTGATGTAGCCGATCACGCCGTGAGCCTTGCATCCGTAGTAGATGAAGTACACGAAGGCGAAGATGGCGAGCGCGGCGGTGGAGCCGATTGCGCCGGTGCCGGGCTTCATTCCCGGGATCAGGCCGATCATGTTATTGATCAGGATGAACAGGAAAAGCGAGCACAGGAACGGGAAGTGCTTCTTCCAGTTCTCACCCACGACGCCCTTGCCGATATCGTTCTCGACGTACTCGATGATGTACTCGAAACCGTTGACGAAGAAGCCCTTGGGAACCAGGGTCTGCTTCTTCTTGAACACGGCCAGGACGATCAGGAGCACGATCGTGGAGACGATCAGCCAAAACGAGTACTGCGTGATGCCGCAGCTCAGATCGCCCACGACAGGGGTGGAGCTGAACTCGCTGACCAGATGATTAATCTCATCAGGCAGCTTTTCAAAAATTTCCACGACTTACCTTTCGACCTCATGAGGATCTCGCAGCGCCTTGGCGACGCGAACCGTGCAGGCGGCCATAAAGGCCACGAAGCCGATCGCCTCGCCCAGGAGGAACATGCGAAATGCCTCTCCGAACAACGCAAACACAACCAAGGTAAAGACGAGCAGGGCGACTGCCGAGACCGCCAGACTCACCATGCCCTTGAGCATGTCCGCATTCTGTTTATCGTCAAGAACCGGCTTGAGCGTAAAAACAAAGGGAAGGAAGGCAATTGCGCCCGCGATGGCGCCTGCAACGATAGCGAGCAGATCGGCTATCTGAAACACTGGCTTCCTCGCTTTCCTTTTTAACGCCTCACAGCACAGTCCCAGCCAAACATTGGTGACTATTGTACGAGCCAATCGCTAAAGTACAACCGTAAAACAAACGGTTAATACGCACCTGTACGTTTTCTTAAGGCCTTCTTTATGCCGCAGGTACGGTAATACGTTTTTTCGAACCCCTCAGCGCAAAACGTCCGTTAACAGAAGTGCGCGTGGACGACTTTTGCTCGCCCGCGCGCACCATTTCTTCGTATTTGTGACCGTAGCCGACAAGGCCCAACGACTAGAGCGTACCGTAGATGCGGTCGCCGGCGTCGCCCAGGCCGGGAACGATGTAGGCGGCCTCGTTGAGATGGTCATCGATGGCGCACGTATAAATATGTACGTCGGGATCCTTTTCGGTCAGTGACTTGAGGCCCTCGGGCGCGGCGACGATGCACAGCATGCGGATATCCTTGACACCGCGCTCGCGCAGGTAGCTGATGGCCATCTCGGCCGAAC
>CABUTP010000017.1 GCA_902494545.1 uncultured Collinsella sp.
CCCGAGCCGCGTTTAACGGTACGGCATGATTATTAGCGCTCGTAAATCAAGTTACCTGCCAGATAGGTTGCCTGAACTTTGGTGGCTTGCAGCTCTTGGGGGTCGATGGTGAGCGGGTTTTGGTCCAGGACTACCAGGTCGGCGTATTTGCCGGGCTCTAGGCTGCCGAGGTTTTGCTCGTCACCTGCTGCGTAGGCGCTGCCCAGGGTGTAGTTGCGCAGAGCTGTAGCCGCGTCGATGCGCTCGCTGGGGAGCCAGCCGCCCTCGGGCCAGTGGCTGCGGGGGTCTTGGCGCGTGATGGCCGTGTAGAGCACGTTCATGCTGGTAACGGCTGTGATGGGGCTATCGGTACCGAAAGCTTGGCGGATGCCGCGTTGCTTATAGGTCGCAAACGGCCACATGATGCAGCTGCGCTCCAGGCCCAGGTCGCGCTCCGGGCCACCCGGGTCGAGCGTGATGTGGCAAGGCTGGCTCGAGGCAATGACGTTGAGCTTGCGCAGACGATCGATGTCCTCGGGCAGCAGATTCTCCAAATGCTCAAGCGTATTATGGCCGTGCAGGGGCAGACCGTAGAGCTCTGCCGCCTCCTCAAAGATATCGAGTGCGGCATGGATGGCACCGTCGCCGATAACGTGGATGCGCACGGTGTGGCCACGCTCGGCTGCCGCTAGAACCAACTTGCGCATGCGCTCGACAGGAACCGTCAGACGACCCTGGTCGCCCGGGAAGCGCGGGTTGGTATAGGGCTCAGTGAGGTATGCGGTATGCTCGCTCGACACGCCGTCGAAGAACTGTTTAAAGCCTGGCGCCGAGAGCAGCGCATTGTTCGCGTAGCGGGTCTGGAGTTCTTCCAAGCGCGATTGGTCATCCAGCAGCGTGGGAAACAGATGGGCGCGGATGCCCAGCTTGCCGGCGGCCTGCAGCTTGTCGTAAACATCGTCGCGAATAAAGTCACAGCCCGGCATGGGCATGAGCGACATATCGCAGATCGAGGTGATGCCCTGCTCGGCCATACGCTTCATCTGGTCGGCGTAAGCGCTCGCGATGCGGTCCTCGCCCAGCCACTCAAGACAGCGCGGCAGCAGCTGCATGGCCGCAGCCTCGTGGGCAATACCCGTAAGCTCACCGTTTGAGTCTTTGTCGTAACTGCCACCCGCCGGAGGCTCACTGTCGCGTGTCACGCCAAGGGCTTCGAGTGCGCGGCTGTTGAGCCACAGGGTATGCCCATCGCCCGAATACATAACACAGGGGCGATCGGGGAAGGCGGCGTCGAGGGAAGCCTTGGTAGGGTGCTCGGGCGGATCCCAGCGGTAATCGCGCCAGCCCTGGGTCACGACCCAGGCGTCATCGGGCAAGCCTTGGGAAAACTTGAGCGCATGCTGCACCAGTGCCGCCTCTGACGTGCCCATATCCATGAGCATGTACGGCGAGGAACCGACCGAGGTATGGAAGAAGTGCAGATGAGCGTCATGGAAACCGGGGCAGACAACCTGCTCGCCGTAGTCGATAACCGACGTAGCGGCAGGAGCGGCGGCAATCACGTCATCGGGCGCGCCGACTGCGACGATGCGATCGCCTGCAATGGCAATCGCCAGCTCGCGGGCGGCATCGATGCCGTCTTGGGCGGTAAAAACGTTCTTGGAGCGGATAATCCGATCGATATGCTGCATGGGCATCCCCATCTCTGGCAGGAAATTCAACACCCCCGAGTGTACTCCCCCACTCTTGTTACAAAACCCCAAGCGGCAAACGGCAACTTTACCAGCTCTAGCGGCAGGTGACATACTGGAGAGAGCCTGTACGATTTTGCGATCGAGCCAACAAGGAGCAAATCGACCATGACGAAGACCAAGGCACAGCAGATTATGGCGGCAACCGAGGTTCGCGCGGCAGACGACGTCACCGCGGCCATCCAGGATATCGCCGCCGAGTTTGAACCCTACATCATCAAGCAGCGCCGGCACTTCCATAAGCACCCGGAGCTGAGCCTTGCCGAGGAGCGCACGACCTCCGACATCGCCAACCAGCTCGACGCCATGAATATCCCCTACGAGCGTCCGCTCAAGACCGGCTTGGTGGCAACGCTTCGCGGTACCGCGCCGGATGCCTACCGCGAGGACGGCACGCCGCGCCGCCGTATCCTGCTGCGCGCCGATATCGACGCCCTGCCTGTCACCGAGCAGACCGGCGAGGAGTTCGCCAGCGTCAACGAGGGCTGCATGCACGCCTGCGGCCACGACTGCCATATCGCCATGATGCTCGGCACGCTGCAGATTCTGCGCCACATGACCGATGACATCCACGGCGAGATTCGCATCGTTTTCCAGCCCAGCGAGGAAAACGGCCAGGGCGCCAAGCTCATGATCGGCACGGGCGTACTCGACGGCGTCGACGGCGCCTACGCCGCGCACATCTGGAGCGAGGTCGATGCCGGCACCGTAAGCTGCGAGCCCGGCCCGCGCATGGCCAATACCGACTGGTTCCGCATCGACGTCCGCGGCACCTCGTGCCATGGCGCCATGCCCCAGCGCGGCCACGACGCCGTTATGGTTGCCGCCGAAATCGTCAACGCCCTGCAGACCATCGTCTCGCGCGAGATTAGCCCCTACGAACCTGCCGTCATCACCGTCGGCGAGCTGCATGGCGGCACCGCGCGCAACGTTATCGCCGGCACGGCGTACCTCGCCGGCACGGTGCGCACCTATGGCGACAAGACGCATGAGGAGATGCCCGAGCTCATGCGCCGCATCGTGGAGCACACCGCGGCAGCCCTGGGCGCCGAGGCCGAACTTACCGACTACACCATCGCCAACTACAAGGTCGAAAACGATGCCGCCTCGAGCGAGCGCTGCCGCCAAGCTGTGCTCAAGTGCTTGGGTCCCACGGGCGAGGGCCATTACCGCGGCACGCTTTCGGGCGAGGACTTCTCGGAGTACCTGCGTCGCGTGCCAGGTGTGCTCGCCTTTGTCGGCGCGCGCAATCCCCAGATCGGCGCCACCTATGCCCAGCACTCCTGCTTCTATAAGATCGACGAGAGCGTGCTCGCCAAGGGCTCCATGGTAGCCGCTCAGTATGCCATCAACTTTTTGGCCGAGCCCACGCAAGAAGAGCTCGACGGCCCCACGATCGCCGCGGTTGCCGAGACCAATCCCGACCTGGCAGCCAAGCTGCGTTCTGCCAAGGCAACGGCCGCCGAGGCCCGCGACGCCATGCACGACGCCCGCACCGCCCGCCATGCCGCCATCAAGGGCATTCACGATGCCCGCGCCGCTGCTCGCCATGAGGAGAAGCATGGCGAGTAGCCATCACGCCCACCCATAACAACCTGGCTATAGCAAAGCGGGGGCGAACGTTATCTCAACGTTCGCCCCCGCTTATGTGTCGACCGCTTTTCTAGCGCGTCCTCCGTCACGACAAGTAAGAGCGAAGGATGGCGAGCCAGCGTGGGGTTTCGAGGTGAATGATATCGGTGGGGACTCCGGCGGGCGCATGGCCGCCAAAGAGCAGGCCCGCGTCTGCCGGGTTGATAAGGCGCACGATCCATACGGCAACGACCAGCACGCACAGAACAACAACCGCAATGTCGATGCCGCGCTTTAGCTTGCTCGACGTCACCTCCTCGCGCACGAACGCGAGCACAAACGCAATCGGCACCACCCAAAACAGCGGATGGTAGGCAAAGGCCGCCGCAAAATCGAGGCGCAGTGCTGCCAGCCAGGCCCTCGTCATGCCACATCCCGGACAGGGAATGCCCGTCATCAGGCGAAACACGCAGCCAATATCGAGCAGGTAGAGTGCGAACCAGGCAACAAAGAGCACACCGATGCAAGAAAGGGCGCGGCGAATGAGTTACGCCGCGCCCTTATGTCCCTGGGAGCTGTTCACGCCGCTCTTATCGTTAGGCACGAGCGCCAAGACGGACGTTGTAAGCCGTTGCCATGGCATTGGTATTCTTGATGATGATGTTCATGGCAAAGATGGGGCCAAGGCCGCACAGCAGCGCGCCGACGATCTGCCACATAAGAACGGTGGTACCGTTCTCCTGGAACATCAGGCCATAGCGAGGAGCATTAGCCTGCAGGCGGTTACCGATCTTGTAGTACCAGTAGAGTGCGTAGAAGCCGCAGGTCACGAACGACAGCAGGATAAATTCTGCCAGACCCGGCGTGGAATCGCCGTCGTCCTGGCACATGACATTGATGTCGCGGGCGAGGCAATAGAGGAAGTAATATGAATAGATGCCGCAGGTCACGATGGAAAGCAGGAGCCAGCCGATCACGCCACGGTCGGTTTTAATCGGAGTATAGCCCATCGGGGCAGGTGCAGGCTGCTGAGCATACTGCTGCTGACCGGTGTACTGCTGCTGCCCGGCGTACTGCTGCTGAGGCTGAGGCTGAACTGCCTGAACCGGAGTGGGCTGAATCTGCGTGGGCTGCGGAGCAGGCTGGGGCTGAGGTGCAGGCTGCGGCGCGGGCTGCGGAGCAGGAGCAGCGGAAGCGGCACCGACGGCAGAACCGCAGACAGGGCAGAATTTGGCATCATCCGAAATGGGAGAACCACAAGTGGGACAGAACATAAGCTTCTCCTTTTCCTAAGGCGTTGCACGCCTTCAAACCTTACACGTCTATGTTCTCAACAATAGCCGCGACGTTGTTGCGCAACATTGGCCAATTTCCGAGAAATTTTACTGCAACCGTTTTCCCAGGCATTTTCTTGCTTTCGCAGTAGAAAAAGGCGCCCCGGGCTCAGTTGCCCAGGGCGCCTCGACCGACTATTCGGTTTGATTGTTTTCGGCAGCAGGATTATCGCCCGGCTCATCCGCCGGCGTGGCAACGGCATTCCAATCGGGTTCCGCAGGCGTCGCCTCGGGCGCCGGTACGGGTTCAGGGGCAGGTGCCGGAGCAGGTGCAGGCGCGGGTGCCGGGGCAGGGGCAGGCGCAGGTGCCGGGGCAGGCGCAGGGGCAGCACCAGTGGCGGCCGTGGGATTGAATCCCGCAGGAGCAGGCTTCTTCTCACCCGGAAGCACAAACGTCAGAACATCGTCGGCATCCTCATCGGCCCACTCGCTGGCATAGCGCGCGGCCCAGTAGCCAACGGCGCGATACTTGAGCATCTTGCCAAACACAGTCAGGAACACCGTGACAAAGGCAACGATCATCAAGAACAGGATGAGCGTAATGCCGCCGCCCTCGATGATTGCCTCAAGACCCGTGGGGCGATAGTAATAGCTATACATACCAAACGTAGCAATGGCGCCAAAGATGGCGGTGAAGATCCACGTGATGATGTGCGACACGATGCCCGTCAAAAACTCGGGAAGAATCGAGGCACAGAATAGCTTGCCCAGGTTGGCCTTATAAGACTTCCAGACCTTCTCGAGCGAAAACGCGCTTTCCACGCGCCCCGCGACGGCAAAGTGCATCACGGCGGCATCACCAAACATCTTAAAGAAGATGCCCAGTACCACCGACACGATCATGGCAAAGACAAGCAGCCCCATCGAACCGATGAGGGCACCCTCAAGACCGCTCCAACCATTGAAATAATATGAACCGACGGCACCGATCACGACGCTCTCGATAGCCGAGAACACCACGCCAATCACCGGAATAATGGCCACGAACTCGAGCACACCGGTAATGACAGACGAGAAAATGCCCAATCCAAACGAGGTCGAGCGCAACAGCGGACGCTCCATGCCGTTATCATCCTTGAGCGACAGGTCACGACCCCACTCGATAGCAAAGCCGGCACCGCACACGCTTGCCACGTACGCAAGCAAAAAGCCAATGGCCGCTGCGATACCGCCGATAACGGGGATAAACAGCACCAGCACCGAGACAACACAGATCAGCGCCGGCAAAAAGGCGATCTGGCATACGCGAACCAAGGCGCCGGGAACCTTGAGCATGTCGTTGAAGGCCTGAGCCATGCAACCCTTGGGCGCGTTCATAGCCGGCTGGGGCGCAACGAACGGCTGCGGCTGCGGCTGGGCAAACGGCTGACCCTGCGGCTGAGGTTGAGCTTGCGGAGCGGGGCCGGCGGCCTTGACCTCGGTATTAGGGGCACCGCACACGCCGCAGAACTTGTCGTTATCGCCCATGGGGGCGCCACACTGCGAACAGAACATCGAAATCATCCCTTCGTATCTAGAGCGAATCACCTGGATCGCAAACGATGTCTTTGGCATCATTATCGCCCAATATGGGGACAAATACCCCAAGATGACCGATTTGCAACGTGGGTAGCTTTATTCAATGATTCAAAGTGCGCACCAGGGCTAGTTCGTGCCGCGGAAGCCCTTGCCGACGATTTCGGAGCTATCGACGATGGTGATGAAGGCACCAGGGTCAATCTCGCGGGTATAGCGGCGCAGTTGCACTGCCTCGCGACGGCTCAGCACGCTCATGATCACCGTCACGCACTTGCCCGAGAAGGCACCGTAGCCGCGGCTGATGGTCGCCGTGCGGTTGAGATGCTTGACGATAAACTCCTCAACCTTAAGGGGCTCGGAGCAAATGATCGTGCAGACCTTACGAAGGTGAATGCTCTCGATGGCCTTGTCGACCACAAGCGTCTTGGCAAACAGGCCGAGCACGCAATACAGACCGACACGCGGGCCATACAAAAAAGCCGCGATAGTCACGATGCCGATATCGACCAACAGCAGTGCGCGACCAATCTCGAGCGTCGTGCGGCGCTTGAGGATCATGGCGAGGATGTCCGTGCCGCCCGTCGAGGCGCCGATATCAAAGACGATAGCGCTGCCGAGCGCCGGCAGAATCACGGCAAAGCACAGGTCAAGCCACATATCGCCCGTCATCGAGATATCGGTCGGGATAAAGAGCTCAAACAGCGAAACATAGGCGGACAGTGCAAACGAGGCGAAGACGCTCCACAGGATTGCCTTGCGCTCCAAAAAGATAAAGCCCAAAACGACGAGAATCGCGTTGATAATCCACATAAAGACGCCGACGGGCAGGGTCGGGAACAGCGTGGACAGAATGACCGACACGCCCGAGGTGCCGCCGAAGGCAAAGTGATTGGGGGTTTTAAAGGCCACGATGGCGAACGCCGTGAGGATCAGGCCTAGATTGAGCTCGGCAAAAAAGCGCGGAAAGCCTGGTTCCTGGCTGCGCTTGCGGCCGGCGCGCACGCCACGTTCGATATCCTCGCGACCGACAACGCGCTCCATCGGCACCAGCGGAGGACGATGCATCTCCTCGGCGGCACGCGACGCCGCCTCTGCCGCAGCGGCTTCAATCGCCCATGCCTTGCTTTCGGTCTCGTGTTCGTCGGCCATTACGGCAACCCCTCGTTAACAATTTGGAAACAATGCGCCCATTAGGGTAACGCGGAACGCGAAGATTGCAACCCTTAGTTAGACGAGCGGTATGCCTGCATCGGGGGCATATAGAAAACGGTCGACCGCACTTTTGCTTGCGCGGTCGACCGTTTAGTGTTTTCGCAGGTAAAACCTATCGAAACAAACCTGTCCCTATTTGGTAGGTTACTCGTGCTGGCTGGTGCGGTGCTCGTACTCCTCGGTGGTGATGACATCCTCGATGCGCAGGTTGACGCCTGCCACCTCAAGGCCGGTCATCGCGGCCAGACGCTCGGTGACGCGCGCCTTAACGTCGTCAAAGATCGCAGGCGCATAGGCGCCGTACTCGATGATGACCGAGATGTTGACGACCACGCGGTTGTCATCGGTGACCTCAACCGTCACACCCTTGGTCAGGTTCTCGGCACCAAACTGCTCCTGCACAAAGTGCATGAGGTTGCCCTTCATGCCCAGGACGTGCGGCACCTCGCGGGTGGCCATGGCGACGATCTTCTCGATCACACCGTTGGAATAGGTCAGCGAGTCCTCGGACTCGTCCGCCTCCTCGTCCATCTCCTCGTTGTCCTCATCCGCATCGGACTCGGCCTCGACGAGCGCCTCGTCCTCGAGCGTTACGTCCTCCGCCTCGGCGGCGACGGCCTCATTCGCCTCGAGCTCGGTATCGGCTACATCGACCTTCGTGTTAAAAGCCATGGTTCCTCCTTATGCCTGCCGCAGATGCGACAGTCAAATACATATTAGCGGCCGCTAAACAGACGGCCGAAGAAGTTGACGATACCGTTCTCGCCGTCGCGAATCTGGCCGATCACGGCGCCGATCAGCACAAAGAATGCGATGACGAGCGTGTCCCACAGACCCAACGTAAGTACCAGCAAGGCGAGGATAAAGCCTGCCAAGGCGCCGAGCGTAGTATTGGGGTGGCGCACGGCGTAACTCCAGATAGCAGCGCCCGTACCTTTGATGAGACCCATGGCCTCGTCAAAGTCGTTGGCGGCGCTGTCGTGCTGCTCGCCGGCCTCGGGCTTGGTGTCGGCGGACTCGCCTGCCGGCGTAGCGTTCTGGTCGATCGTCAGGCGCGGCGTGCGGGCGGTCTTGTCTTGGTTGGTATCACTCACCGGAAACCTCCACGGTCTGGACGGTAGTCTTGGACGGCAAAAAACGGACGCGCGCGGTCGTGCCCGGCGTGCCGAGCATGGTGTCGCAGGCCTTCTCGATGCGCTGCTGCATCGAGGTGGCAAGAGCGGCAACGTCCTTGTCATCGAGCGCGATGGCCTCGACCTTAAAACGAACGCGCGACTCGTCGGAGCCTTGAACGCGTGCCTCGATATGCTCAACCATCACGCGATCATCGCACTCCGCCGCGGCACGGGCGCACGAGGAAAGCGCTGCGAGCGTAACCTCGATATTGCGCTCCCCCGCCGGATGCACGCAGGACGGCTCGCGACGCGCGAACATCAGGCGGAAAAAACCGATGAGCACGCCAAGCGCCACGATAGCGGCGCACACCGTAACGACGACGCGAGGCATGGTGTCACGCAACAGCAGCATAAAGCGATACGTATACGGTCCCCAGAACTGGCAGACAAGCGTACCCAGCGCCACGATGGCGGCGGCAAGATACACGATCGCTAGGGCTCGTTTGAGTACGCGCACGCGCGCTCCCTTCAGGTTTCGGTCCACAGAATGCAAAACGGTTCGCATCATTATAAAAGAGCCGGGTCCGGTGCCATACGCACGCGGATCCGGCTCATCTATTCCACGAGGCTTGCATGCTCGCTTCATTATGCCCAGATATGCACGGCTTAACCCGTGCGGGCGCTACTCCTCCTCGAGGGCAGCGATGACCTCGTCGGTCATGTCCATGGTGCTGTAGACGTCCTGGACGTCGTCGAGCTCCTCAAGACGGTCGATGAGGCGCTGGACCTTCTTGGCGTCGGTACCGGAGACCTCGGTCGGGGTAGTCGGGACCATGGTGGTCTCGGAGCCCTTGACCTGGACGCCCTGCTCCTCGAGCGCCTTGGAGACAGCCATGACCTCGTTGGCAGTAGTCCAGACGATCCACTCCTCGCCGGCGTCCTCGTAGTCCTCGCCACCGGCCTCGGCGATGGCCATCATGAACTCATCCTCGTCACCGGCAGCACCGTTGGCGATCATGGTCTCCTTCTTGGCGTTCTCGTCCAGGATCTCCTTGGCGACGACGATCTGGCCCTTGCGCTCAAACTGGAAGGCGACGGAGCCCGAGGTGCCCAGGTTACCACCAGCGTGGGAGAAGGCGGAACGGACATCAGCGGCGGTACGGTTGCGGTTATCGGTCAGGCAGTCGACGTAGACGGCGACACCGGCGGGACCGTAGCCCTCGTACACGATGTTCTCGTAGACGGCGGCATCGGCACCCGAACCGAAGGCCTTGTCGATAGCGGACTTGATCTTGTCCTTGGGCATGGACTGAGCCTTGGCCTTAGCAACGGCAGCGGCGAGGCTGGCGTTGTTCTCGGGCAGCGGGTCGCCGCCGAGACGGGCAGCAACGGTGATGTTGCGGCTCAGCTTGGAGAAGAGGGCGGAACGCTTGGCGTCCTGCGCGCCCTTACGATGCTTGGTTGTGGCCCACTTAGAGTGTCCGGACATACGTGTCTCCTATCGGTTTCGACCTAAAGCCCAGCGCAGATGCTCGGGCAATATAAACAAACGTCGTTATGATATACCTACTGGCCTGCGAGATAAACCCCAAAATGAAGGCGTCGTGATGATGCGGCCCCTTAGTGCAAAGTAACCTGTCCCCTTTGCACCAAATTAGGACCAGAGGAGGTCGCTGCGGGTGATGGTGGCGCCAATGGCAAAGGGCATGCAGGCGATGACCGGATACAGGTAGCGCATGTAGGTCGAGCCGTTGCAGGGACCGATCAGGCACACGGCGAGCACGCCCAGCAGCGGCACCCAAATGGCCAACCCGCGCCACGAATGACGACGTAGCAGATAGACCACCACGGCGATCATGATCCACACATAGGTGGCCGAGCTCATGGTGAGCGAGATAAACGGGATGCGTTGTACTGCCACGCGATACAGGTTGATCAGGTGGTCGCACCAGCGCACAACCTTGCTATCGACCGGATGGAAGTCGAAGTACTTGAGGTTATCGGGCTTTGCCATGATCTCGGCACTGCGCGCCGTGCTGTAGACCCACGCATCGCGGGCACTCGGATAAAAGTAGCCGTAGTAGTTATTGATGAGCGCCGAGATATAGCACTCGGGATCCTTTTTGAACATCTGGGCCCACACCTCAAAATAGGCCTTGATGTCCTCCTGCGAGGCGTACTCGTTAAAGCAATTTTTGACGGCGTCCGACTTATCCGGGTTGTAACGGCGGCCCAGGTTCTCGTACTTGAGCACACGGTCGATCACGGCACGCTCTTCGTCGGTCACCAAGCCGTCGCAAGGAGCCTCCACGATGGTGCCGTCCTCCTTAACCGTGGGGTTGACGCCCGAGTTGAGGCCGTCGTGCTTTTGGACGAAACGAGCCGTCTGCTGGAACGGAATCGAGAGGATTTCGCGCTTGGAACCAGGCGTGATGTCGTGCGCCGGCATAAAGACCTTAGTGAAGTACATATTGGAGGCAAGGCAGAGCGCGAGCACCGCGAGGACGCCGACCCAGCGAAAGCGCGGTGTGGCGCCCGAAGGCGCAGCACCAGTCTGCCTGGCTGCACGATGAGCCACATGCGCGTCCCATGCGCAAAACGCCGCCGCGATTACGCATGCCGCCAGGGGAAACACCAGGCCGCCGTTACGCAGAAACGTGGAACCCATGGCGCCCAGAGCGAGCAGCAGCCAGTCATGGCGCGCAAAGAGCACGGGCCTCTGTTCGCCCGCACGCTCGGCATTGGCATCGCGACGGGGCAGGCCGCAGGCCACGAGCTTCACGGTCTGCACCAACAGCACCAAAAACGCGTCGGCAAACAGCACATCTTTGGTAAGCAGAGCCGCGTAGTTGGAGAACATAGGCATAAACACAAAGAACAGCAAGATCACGCCGCGGACCGGCAGGCTCACGCCCAGCTTACGCAGCGACGAGATGGAATAGGCCATACAGGCGGCCGTAATAACGAACTGAGCGCAGGTGTAGATGGCAAGACCCGCGTTGGCGCTGTTGAACAGTGAAAGCCCCAGCTGGACGCACGAACCGATGATAGCCGTGTGCACCACGGGGTGATGTCCGTTGAGCAACACATTGGGATTGAGCAGACGCAGGTAGTCACTCGTGCCGTTGGGGTAGTTGAACCACTGGCGAATCTGCGCACCCGTATCTCCCATAAAAAGGCCGGGCAGCGAGGCAATGAGCGTGGGCGCCCAGGCGATCATAAGCACCAGGAAGGGCCCGGCAAAGGGATGGACCGAGAGCACGGCGTGAGCCACACGCCATACGCGGCCAAAGTGTGCTTCGGAAAACGGAATGCGCCGAGAGCTCAGCCAATCTAGACACTCAAAAGCCAGGTAGAAGGCAACGACCGCCAAGAGCATCCAGCCCGCACCGCCTATCCAGGCGCAGATGATGCGGGCCTTGTCGCCGAGCACGATCTCGGCCGAATCGGTGAGGTCGTAGCTGCGGCCAAACACCATGCAGACGGCAAAGAACAGCGACGGAAGGATCACCGAGGGACGCCAGGCGTCGCCGCGGCCAAAGAACACGTAGCGAAACGGCAGCGTGAGCAGGCAGGCAAGCGCAAGCAGCATGACCGCGTCGGTATGGCCGGCAAACGAGAGGAGCACCTCGTAGCACACGTACAGCATGCCCGAGGCTTTGGGGTCAATCGCCAAGACTGCGTTGCTCGACACCGGGGCGGGATCGATGGAAAACGCCGTGGTCGCCAACAGCGCGAGCAAAAATGCGATGAGCGTCTGCTTGGCGGGGTAGCGCTTAAACCAGACGATGCGGGCAGCGTCGCGCGCAGCCGTTGTGGAGAGGTCGGGATCCTTCACAGTCCGAAAGCCTTTCTAGAAACCTATCAAACTCGGCAAGACCACCACAAAGGTGCCTGTCCCCTTTGTGGTGGTTTTGGTGGTTAGGCGTCCAGGTAGACGCGCTGGGGCTGGTTGCGGCGACGGGCGAAGATGATGAGTGCCAGGCCCGCGATTACGAGCGGCAGGCTCAGCAGCTGACCCATGGTGATGACGCCGCCCAGCAGATAGCCCAGCTGGGCATCGGGCACGCGCACGAACTCAACGAGAAAGCGGACGATGCCGTACCCCATCACGAACACGCCCATAAACGTACCCTGGGGCAGTAGCGGCTTTTTGCGGCTGAGTACCTGCAAAATACAGAAGAGCACGACGCCCTCAAGAAACGCCTCGTAGAGCTGGGAGGGATGGCGCGGCATATCGCCCGCGGTGCCGCCAAAGATCACGCCCCAGGGCAAATCGGTCGGCTTGCCCCACAGCTCACCGTTGACAAAGTTGGCGCAGCGCCCCAGGCACAGGGCCAGCGGAGCACCGATGACCGCGAGGTCTGCCAAAGTCCACGCATCGAGCTTGTACATGCGGCACACGAGCACGCCGCCGATGATGCCGCCCACCAGGCCGCCATGGAAACTCATGCCGCCCTCGTTGGTGGCAAAGATCTCGAGCGGATGCGCCCAGTAGTAGCCGTCGCCGTAAAAGATGACGTAGAACAGACGGGCGCCAATGATAAGGCCAAAGACCACACCGACCACGACGCTCGTCAGGTCGTCGACCGTAATGTCGAAACCCCAGCGACGCTGCGTGCGATACATGATGACCGCCGTGAGCAGAGCTCCGACCACATAGGCCAAGCCGTACCAGTAGATGGTGATGGGCCCCGCCGAAATGGCGACGGGATCAAGCATATGGTAGAGGTCGTTGAGCATATCGGTCCCCTGCTCCCTACATACAAATGCGGCCGCGGGCCTTACGCTCGCAGCCGCATATTTGGGCGTAACGTCTATGCGGAGCGCACCGTCCGCAGCTTTCGCATCTTAAAACGGCGCGTACTCGTCGTACAGGTCCTCGGCCTCGCCGGAAGCATTGACCTGCTCAACGCGGGTAACGCCGGGCACATGCTCCTTCAGGATACGCTCGATACCCATGGAAAGGGTTAGCGAGCTCATGGGGCAGCCGGCGCAAGCGCCCTGCAGCTCCAGCTTGACAACGCCCTCGTCGTCGACGCCCACATACTCCATATCGCCGCCATCGGCCTGCAGGTTGGGGCGGATCTCTTCAAGAACCTTCTTAAGCAGCTCTTCGTTAACAGCCACAGGGGCTCCTTTCTCACAATAACGCGGGCACGCCCGCGGACAGGGGCTATGTTACTACAGCCATGTACCCGCTTAGGCGCCAGCCATGCGTGCGGACACGACTTTCACGAGTAGTCAATTTGGGACGGGGCTCTTTGAGCTGCTTTTGCCGACGCCCGGCGCTAGCACACATTGCCGCTACTGCTGAGTTTGTTCCCCGGTGCCAATGTAGACGTCGACGATAACCTGGCGGTAGCTAATGCCGCAGGAGTCGAGGATGCGGCGGCTGATGCGCCCATCATCGGTGTCGGCGTACTTGTTGTC
>CABUTP010000018.1 GCA_902494545.1 uncultured Collinsella sp.
CCAGTGCGACTTTGTCTACATCTGCGGCGCCGCCTACGTGGACCACCCCAGCTTTGGTATGGCCATCATCAGCCGCGTCCTCGACGCGCACGGCTACAAAGTGGGCATCATCTGCCAGCCCGACTGGACCGACCCCGCCAGCATCACGGTGCTCGGTGAGCCGCGCCTGGGCTTTCTCGTCAGCGCCGGCAACATGGACTCCATGGTCAACCACTATTCGGTGACCAAGCACCGCCGCCACGCCGACGCCTATACCCCCGGCGGCGAGGAAGGCCACCGCCCCAACCGTGCCGTCACGGTCTACGGCAACCTCATCCGTCAGACGTTCAAGGACGCCCCCATCATCATCGGCGGCATCGAGGCAAGCCTGCGCCGTCTGGCCCACTACGACTACTGGCAGGACAAGCTCAAGCGTTCGGTACTGCTCGACTCGGGCGCCGACATCCTCATCTACGGCATGGGCGAGCACGCGATCATCGAGATCGCCGACGCGCTCGACGCGGGACTGCCCGTCGATCAGATCACCTATATCAACGGCACCGTTTACCGCACGGGCTCGCTCGACGAGGTCTACGACTACGACCTGCTGCCCAGCTGGGACGACCTTACCGCCGACAAGCTCAACTACGCGCGCAGCTTTAACGTGCAACAGCAGAATATGGACCCCATCACCGGACATCGCCTGGTAGAGCCATATCCCAACAGCGTGTACGTGGTGCAGAACCCGCCGTCGGCAACACTCACCACCGACGAGATGGACGAGGTGGCCGAGCTCCCCTACGCACGCGATTGGCATCCCGACTACGACGCGGCAGGCGGCGTGCCGGCCTTTGCCGAGATCAAATTTTCCATTAGCTCCAACCGCGGCTGTTTTGGCGAGTGCTCGTTTTGCGCCCTCACCTTCCACCAGGGCCGCGTGTTGCAGATGCGCAGCCACGATTCGATCATGCGCGAGGCCGAGCTGCTCACGCGCGATCCCGAGTTTAAGGGCTACATCAACGACGTGGGCGGACCGACGGCAAACTTTAGCCGCCCTGCCTGCGACAAGCAGCTCAAGCACGGCGTGTGCAAGAACAAGCGCTGCCTGTGGCCGAGCGTATGCAAGAACATGGTGGTCGACGAGAGCGGCTACACGCAGTTGCTGCGCGACCTGCGCCAGCTGCCGGGCGTCAAGAAGGTCTTTGTCCGCAGCGGCATCCGTTTTGACTACACCATGGCCGACGCCTCGGACGAGTTTTTGCGCGAGCTGCTGGAGCACCATGTCTCGGGCCAGCTGCGCGTAGCGCCCGAGCACGTGAGCGACGCGGTACTGTCCGTGATGGGCAAGCCGAGCCGCGCCGTCTACGACGCGTTCTGCCGTAAATTTGAACGCCTGAACCGCGAATACGGACTCAAGCAGTATGTGGTGCCGTACCTGATCTCGAGCCACCCCGGTTCAACGATGAAGGAAGCTGTGGACCTTGCCGAGGCCGTGCGCGACATGGGCTACATGCCCGAGCAGGTGCAGGACTTCTACCCCACCCCGTCCACCATGTCGACCTGCATGTACTACACCGGCGTGGATCCGCGCACCATGGAGCCGATCTATGTGGCACGCGACCCGCACGAGAAGGCCATGCAGCGTGCGCTCATCCAGTATCGCAAGCCCGAGAACTACAAGCTGGTGCGCGAGGCGCTGGAAAAAGCCGGCCGCCGCGATCTGATCGGCTACACCAAGCATTGTCTGATTCGCCCCGTGCCCCCGCGCCCGGGCGAGACATCTGCCGGCGGCGGACACGGCACTGGCAAGAAGGGCGGCAAGGCCCACGGTGGCGCCGCCGGCAAGGGACCAAAAGGCAGCAAGGGCCACGGTGGCATGTCGCGCGCGCAGAACACTGCCGGACGCAACCGCGCGGCCCAGGGACGTCAGGGCGCCAACGGCGGCGGACGCCGCAACTAGGGCAGCGGTGCGCTCGCTGCATCCACCCCACACGCGTGGCGCAGCGAGCGCATTGTCTCAACGAGGATGACGACGGCGATAGCGACCGTAATTGCCGCATCGAGCGGCGCGTTCACAAACCAGAGCAACGTCATGAGATACGACCCGGCATTAAAGGCAAAGTGCAGCAGGATCGTGTAGCGGAGCTTTCCGGTCGTCACGAGCACCCAACCAAAGATGAGGCCGGCGGCACCCGCGTAGCAACCCTGCACCCAATTCATGTGCATAAAACCGAAGATTGCCGCCTGCAGCACAATCGCCGCGGCGATACCCCACGTGCTTGGGGCCGCCCAGGGCACCATGGCGCCGTCCTGCGCGCTCGCACGACGCCGGCGCTTCCAAAGTGGGCGGCACTGCGGATTAAACGCTCGGAGCGAAAACTCAAAAATAATGCCGCGCACCAGCAGCTCTTCACAAAACGGGGCGCCGAGCACCGTGGTCAGGACGGCGAGATAGCTGGTGTCGCCCATGCCTGTTTCCTCGACAAGCTCGCTGTAGTCAGCCGCGGCATCGGGCAACAACGACAGCGCGGCGTCGGTCACGTAGCCAACAACCACCTGCAGGGCCAGGCCGATCACGATAACGCAGGCGATGCGTTTCCACGCCCCACGCGCTCCCCCGCCGAGCGGGTGCTCGCTTTGCCGGCGTGCCATAAACGAACGCGGCCACAGATAACGCCACCACAGCAGCGCCATCAAAAACGATGCTGTCTGCGCGACGGCCTGAAGCAATTGAATGTCGAGGTCATCGATCGAAAAACCCATGAACACCGATGCGACGCCAAGGGCGGAAAACAAAACGACGCTCAGGGCAATATCGGCAGCGACGACGCCAAAACAGGCAAGCGCCCAAATCATCGCATTGAGCATGCCAACCTCCTCCCGACGACTAGTCATTGGGGACGTTCTTCAACGACTAGCTGTTGGGGACACTCTTTGCCAAAGGCCCCGCTGGGCGAGATGTCGAACGGGAAGGTGCCGCAGCGATTGAACGCGGCGATAAACATGCGGATGGCGTTGGACGGCGTGGTGCCCACGAGCTGGGTTGCCGCCGCGAAGGCTGCCTTCTCCTCGGGCAAGACCTTCGCGACAACCGGGGTCATGTGTTCTGCCATGGCGCTTCCTTTTTGAAACGACGGTAGTGCGGATAGATGCGGGCCACGCGGCTGGGCGACGGGCTGTGAAGGCAACCCGATTGGCCCGCATCCGGAGTTTGTTTCTGCGGTGTTGGTATTACTTGGTATTCCTAAGTATTACCCCGCAGATAGAATACCACACCCGACCCCATGGGGACGGAGGAAAACGAATCATTTTGTTGCTCAGTTAGTATTTAGAGCGTGATGATGTCCGAGATATCGAGGGCCTGAACGTCGACGACATCGTGCGTGGCGAGCAAGAGCGTGCGACCATCGAGCAGGTCTAGCACGGCCTCGGCCGTCGCATCGCGCGCGGCGGCGTCCAGGCCGGTAAAGGGCTCATCCAGAATGACGGCACAGCCGCCACACAGCAGGGCTCGAGCGATCTCGACACGACGGCGCTGCCCGCCCGAAAGCTCAGCCACGCGAACATGCACGTCGATTCCCGGCACCAACCGGCGCAGCAAGGTCGTAGCGTTCGAAGCATCCACGCGCGCATCGGCACACACCAGCACGTTATCCAAAGCCGAGCTGCCCTCTACCAAGCGTGCATCCTGAAACACCATCGAGCACGGCGCGCACTCCCCCGCTGCCAACGAAAGCAGCGTCGACTTGCCCATCCCCGAAGCGCCCATCACGCAGATACGCCCACCCGCAGGCACGTTGAGCACCAGACCATCCAGCGCCGGCGCCCAGGGCGCACGATCGCCCACGGCAAGCGCAAGCTCCGCTGCAGTGCCATCGCTCGCAGTCCCCGCACGCCCGCACAGTCCATGCCCATGCGCCCGCACGGCCGCGCGCCACGCCACGGGTCCCGAAACCCGCAGCAGCCACACCAGCACGCGCTCACACGCCCACGAGGCGGTAACGACCAGCACGGTCCACGCCAGCAAATCAGCCGTCTCAATCAAAAGCTTTGCCTGATAGATGCGCTCGCCCACGGTGCCCACCGCCATGCCGATCAGCTCGGCTGCCACGCCGGCCTTCCAGCTCATGCCGATCACGGCGCGGGCGCACGAAAGCACAAACGGCAGGACTTCGCGCCAGGTATGGGCGCAAAACAGGCGCCAGCCGCGCACGCCATGCAGACGGAACATCTGCTCCAGCGGTTTATTCACCTGTGCCAAGCCCTCGGCCAGCGAAAAATACACGCCCGGCAGCGCCATCAAAAAGACCGCGGCGATGCTCACGCGCGCCGACCCCAACCAAATAAGCAGCAGGACCACCACGCAGGCAACCGGCGTCGCCTTAACAAACGAAAGTGCCGGAGCCACCAGGCGCGCAAACGCCCGCAACCGTGACGAAATCCCGGCAAGCACGCCACCACACACCGCGGCAAGCGCCAGCCCACCCAGTATCCGCGCGCCCGAGCCCGCCAAAATCGCCCAGGTACCGCCATCGCACACCAAGCGCAGCAGCGCCAAGGCAACAGCACCCGGCCCCGGCAAGATCAGCGGCTGCGCCACCAGCGCCGCCACCAGCATCCACACGGCAAGCCAAAAGGCGGCGACGGCACCTGCTGCCGCCACCGCCTTCATACGCTCTGTCATTTGTCGAGCAAACGCACGCACGGGCTACTCCATGTAGTAGAAATCGTCAGCCGGAAGTTTACCACCCACGGCGCTCGCGTCCGCGTCGGACAGCACCTGCAGATACCCACTAAGTGCCGCCTTCATATCCCTGCCCGTCTGGCACACGAGCATGCACCCGGGAATCGCCTTCTCGGCGATCTTGGCGTTGTCCACGATGCCGGCATCGACCACGGCCTGCGCCCAGTCTGCCGGCGCCGCATTGACAGCCTTAACGCTCGCCGCATGGCAGCTCAAGAACTCCGCCACGGCCTCGGGATGTTCCTCGGCAAACGCGCGGCGCACCACGGTCACGCCCGTCAGCAGGCGCGAACCCGTGTCACCCGCCAGCTCATCCCACACATCGGTCAGACTTACCGGCGCTGACAGCTTGCCTTCGCTCTTGGCGATGGCAGCGGTCTTGAACGGCTCCGGCAGCACGCCCACGGCAGACGGGTCGGCAAGCAGGGCCGACAGCACCTCGGTGGGCTCGCTCTTAAACTCGAGCGTCACCTGGCCGGTCAGGCCCGCGCGCTCCAGCAGGAAGTTCATGACGTACTCTGGCGTGGTGCCCTTGCCCGTCATGTAGACGGTGCGACCCGCCAGATCGCCAAACGAGGCCACATTCGCGTCGCCCGTCACCACATTCAGCACACCCAGCGTGTTGATGTCGATGACCTGCACCGCGCCCTCGGTCTTGTTGTAGAGCACACTCGCCACGTTGGCGGGCACCAGGGCAATGTCGATATCGCCCTGAATGACCTTGGGCACAATCTCATCGGCGGCAGTATTGATCGCAAAGTCGAACTCATTGTCCGTCTCGCCATCGGCTGCCCGGTCCATAAACTGCACCAGGCCAATCGAGGTCGGCCCCTTGAGCGAGGCGACGTGCACCTCGACCGGCTCTGCAGCAGCACCGGCGCCGTCTGTGGCAGCCGAGCCCGCGACGGACCCGGCACCAGCAGCCCCGCCGCCACAGCCCGCGAGCGCAAGCGACAGGGCGCCCGCGGCGAGCGCCGAGGCAAACCCCCGGCGCGACATCTCAAAATCAAACGCGCGCATCGCTAGCACGTCCCCTCGTTAGGCATCGTCCATGCGTGATGGTCGGTATGCAGCAGCTCCTCGGCCAGCGGCGAGAGCGGCTCGCCCAAGAACTCGCGGTAGCACGCCTGGACATCGGGATTCTCGTGCGAGAAGCGAATGTCCGCAGCGGCATCCAGACCCCACAGCACCTGACCGCGCTCGGCTGCCAGCTCGCAGCCGTCGTGGATGGGCTGACCGCCGCCACCGACGCAGCCGCCCGGGCATGCCATGACCTCAACGAAGTCATAGCTCACGCGGCCGTCGCGAATCGCGTCGAGCAGACGGGCGGCATTGCCCAGCCCGTGTGCCACGGCGACGCGCACCCCGGTGCCATCGATATCGGTCACGGCTTCCTTCCAGCCGTCCAGGCCGCGCACATCGGTAAAGAAGTCGGCGTCGGGGTTCTTGCCCGTCACCAGGTAATAGGCCGAGCGCACGGCGGCCTCCATCACGCCGCCCGTGGCGCCAAAGATCACACCCGCACCCGTGCCAAAGCCTAGCGGCGTATCGAGTGGCTCCTCAACCAGCGTGTCCACGCTCACGTGGTTCGCGCGGATCATGCGCACCATCTCGCGCACCGTCAGCGCAACGTCCACATCGGGCGTGCCGTCCTCGCCCACCATGCTCGGCAGCGCGCACTCGGCCTTCTTGGCCGTGCACGGCATCACGGACACCACAAACAGACGCTCGGGCTCCACGCTCAGCACCTTGGCGTAGTAGGTCTTGGCGATGGCGCCAAACATCTGCTGCGGCGACTTTGACGTAGACAGGCTGTCGACAAACTCGGGGTAACGCGCCTTCACAAAGCGCACCCAGCCCGGGCAGCAGCTCGTGAACATGGGCCAGCCACGGCTGTCGCCCTCGCCCTTGGCGGCCTTACCCAGGCGCTCGAGCAGCTCGGAGCCCTCCTCCATAATGGTGAGGTCGGCCGAGAAATCGGTGTCGAACACGTACTCAAAGCCAACGCGGCGCAGCGCACAGGCCAAGCGCTCAACGGTGGCCTCCTCGCGAGATATGCCGAGTTCCTCTCCCCAGGCGCTACGCACGGCCGGCGCAATCTGCACCAGCACGATCTTGTCGGGATCGGCGATGGCGTCGAACACGGTCTCGGTATCGTCACGCTCGCGCAGGGCGCCCGTCGGACAATGCGTGATGCACTGACCACACGCGACGCAATCGGTCTTGCCGATCGGCGCGCGCCCGCGGGTACCCACGGCGGTATGCGTGGCGCGGTTGGTCAGGTCCCAAATCCCTAGGCCCTGCACGCTCTCGCACACCTTGATGCAGCGCATGCATTTAATGCACTTGTCGTTATCGCGGATGATGGGGAAATCGAAGTCCCAGCCCTCGCGCGCCAGGTGCTGCTCGTACGGCAGATAGAAGATGCCCAGGTCGTTGGCGATGGTCTGCAGGTTGCAGTTACCACTGCGCACGCAGCTCGTACAGCGCGAGTCGTGTTGGGACAGTAGCAGCTGCACGTTGGTGCGACGCGCCTCGCGGGCCTTGGGGCTGTTGGTGTGGACCACCATGCCGTCGAGCACGTAGTTGTTGCAGGCGGCAACCAGCTGGTCGCAGCCCTCAACCTCGACCACGCACACGCGGCAACCGCCAATCTCGTTTAGATCGCGTAGGTAGCACAGGGTGGGAATCTGGATGCCGACGGACTTGGCCGCGTCCAGGATCGTGGTGTGCTCGGGCACCACGACCTCGCAATTATCGATAGTGAGCTTGACCATGTTGAGTGCTCCGCTTTCGGTGTTGTCGCTGACAGTGGTTTTGTTGAGCCCTACCATTCCAGGTTCCTCCCTCCGCGGAACGCGCCAAAGCCAAAGTGGTCGCAACGCAGGCAGCGGCTTGCCTCCTGGCGTGCCTCCTCCTCGGTAAGGCCCTGCTCGACCAGATTCCAATCGTGGATGCGCTCGCCGGCCTCGCGCTCGCCCAGCTCGCAGCGGCCGCACTCGTGCTTACCCTTAAACTGCACGGTCGGCAGCTCAACGTCGAGCTTGATCTTGTGGTCAAAGCCCAGGTAGCGGTCGATATTTGCCGAAGCAACGCGGCCGGCGTTGATGACCCGGATGACGGTGGCGGGACCGGTCTGGCAGTCGCCGCCGCTAAAGAGGCCATCGAAGTTAGGCACGGCGCCATCCGAATCGGTGACCACGCAGCCCCACTTGCAGGCGATGCCCATGTCCTCAAACGGCTTGGAATCGATGTCCTGGCCAATGGCCACAAACACGCGCTCGCAGGGAATGACGCGTTCGGGCGTGGCGGCGGCACGCGGGGCCGGACGCCCACGACGGGGCTCACCGATAATCTGCGGCTGCACGCGCAGGCCGCTCACGCGACCTTCCTCGCCCGTCTCGATAGCGAGCGGGGCCGTGAGCTCCAGAACCTCGCAGCCCTCGGCCTGGGCGCCGGCAATCTCGGCATCCTGGGCCGTCATGTCGCAGATGCGGCGGCGGTAGACGATGCTCACCTTTTCGGCACCGCAGCGCACGGCAGAGCGTGCCACGTCCATGGCCACATTGCCGCCGCCGATGACGCACACGCGCTGGCCGCTCAGGTCGGGCAGCTCGTCGTCGCCGATGGCGCGCAGCATCTTGACGGCCGACTCCACGCCGAGCGCCTCTTCGCCCGGAAGGCCGAGCTTCTTATCGCTGTGGGCGCCAATGGCCAGATAAACGGCATCGAACTCGTCGCGCAGGCGGGCAAGCTCCTCGCCATTGACGGAGTGGTCGAGTTCCACGTCGATGCCGGCGCTCAAGATCCAGTCGATCTCGGCCTGCAAGCGCTCGCGCGGCAGACGGTAGCTGGGAATGCCATAGCGCAGCATGCCACCCAGGTGATGACGCTGTTCAAAGATCGTCACCTTATGGCCCATCACGGCCAGGTAGTAGGCGCAGGAAAGGCCGGCCGGACCGCCGCCAATCACGGCGATGCGCTTGCCGGTGTTGTCGGCCACGCTGGGCTTGTAATCGTTGAGGTCGCTGTGCTCAACGGCAAAACGCTTGAGGGCGAGGATGTTCATGGGATCGTCGACCATGCCGCGACGGCAGTGCATCTCGCAGGGATGCTCGCACACCAGGCCGCAAACGAGCGGCAGCGGGTTGTTCTTGCGGATGACCTTGACGGCATCGGCATAGCGGCCGGCCTCGACCAGCGAAATGTAACCGGGAATGTCGACGTGCGCCGGGCAGCCCGAAACGCACGGGACGCGGGCCTCGCGGTCAAAGCCACAGGAGTGCTCGCGGATATGGTGCTCAAAATCGTCACGGAAGCCACGGATGGCCGTAAGCGCCATAGCACCGGCCTCGTAACCGATGGCGCAGTCGCTCGAAAGATAGATGGTGCGGGCCGTGCGCTCAATCAGGTTGAGCGTGGACTCATCGGCGCGACCCTCGAGCACATCGGCGAGCAGATCGCTCAGCGCGCTCAGGCCCACACGGCAGGGCGTACACTTGCCGCAGCTCTGGGTGGAGCACAGGTTGACGAGCGCCGCCGTAAACTCAACGGGGCACGGGGCGAGCGAACTCACCGCCAGACGGCGTCCAAGCGCATCATGTAGGTCGTCCATGACGGCCTGAGCGTGGCTGCGTTCCATTACGTGCAGTCGAGCCATAAGATCCCCTCTCACATGGCAGCCCGGAGGCGAGGCCGGGCGAAGTTGCTACACGCACAACACTGACCTAAAAGGCTGTTAGGTCTCCACACGGTTCGGCAGGCGGTATAAAATGTCACCATCAGCGGTAAAACAGAACATTACCGCAGATAAATGCCATATTTGATAAAACGCGTTACCAAATGACAATGCCCCGCCCACGCAATCACGTGGACGGGGCATTGCTCATGGCATACGGCCAGCGACCTTCTGTCTTTAGCTAAGCTCGGGCCAGTAACCCTTGTTGGCCTCGATCATGTCGTCGAGAACCTCCTTGGCGACCTTCATCGACGGCACGGTCTTGTTCAGCGTAAAGGCCTTGAGCGCCTTCTCGTACGAACCCTCGATCGTAGCCTCGACCACGAGCTTCTCGGAGTTCAGCTGCTGCATCATGAGGCCCTGCTGGAACAGAGGAATGTTGTCGCGGCTGATGACCTCGGGGCCGTTCTTGCCAATGTAGGCAGGCAGCTCGACCATAGCGTCGTAGGGCATGTTGGGGATGGCGCCCTTGTTCTCGCAAATGACCAGGAAGCGCTGCTTGGTGTCGTTCTTCAGAGCGATGGCCAGATCGGCAATCCAGTCGCCGTGGCTGCCCGCATAGAACGTGCTCTCGTCGATCTCGCCCGTCTTCTCGTAATGGTCGATACCATCAAAGAGGTTCTTCTCACGCGTCTCCTCAACCTCGTTAGCACGGGTGCGCTCGGGGTTGGAGTGCTCGACGAACTCCTTCTGCTGCAGGTAGTAGTTCAGATACGTGTTGGGCAGGTACTCCGGGAAGCACTCCATGATCTCGTACTCGCCCTTCCAGACGTAGTACCAGCTGCCCTTGGTGTGGCGATTCTGCTCGGGGTGCTCGTCGGCGGTCTCCTCGGGCTTCTTTGCCATGAGCGAGCCCATGCCCTTGAGGTAGGAGTCGGGCAGCAGGATCTGGTGCTCCTTGATGTACTCGCGCAGCTGGGGCAGGACCTCCTCGCCCTTGTGACGGATCGAGGTAAACCAACCAAAGTGGTTGAGGCCAAAGTAATCGTACTCGACATCCTTCTTGTCGATATCGAGCGCGGCGCAAACCACGTCGATGATCGCGATCGGCATGTCGCAGATGTTGATGATACGAGCGTTGGGGCGCAGCACACGGCAGCCCTCGGAGACGATGGCGGCAGGGTTGGAGTAGTTGAGGATCCAGTAGTCCTTCTTGGCGTACTTCTCAACGTCATCGATCAGCTCGACCATGGGGAAGATGGTGCGCATGCCGTAGGCAAGGCCACCGCAACCGCAAGTCTCCTGACCCACGCAGCCGTGACGCAGCGGAATCTTCTCGTCCTGCTCGCGCATGGCGTAGCCGCCCACGCGCATCTGGGCAAACACGAAGCTCGCGTCGGTAAAAGCCGTCTTTTTGTCGGTAGTCACCGTGAGCTTGATGTCCAGGCCGAGGTCCTCGTGCAAAATCCAGTCCACGAGCACGCCGATCTTGCGCTGGCGCTCCTCGTTGATGTCGTACAGACGAATCTCGTCAACGTCGAGCTCGTCCTTGCGCAGGGCGATGGACTTGACGATGCCGGGGGTAAAGGTGGATCCGCCACCACACAGAGTAATGATCATTGTTTACTGCTCCTTCTCAATTGCGTTTTCGACCTTGTCGCGCATCTCGGCGACCTTCATGCCAAAGATGATCTGGATATTATTGCCGTTGCGGTTGATGCCGCTGTTGGGCACGTGGTTGATGAGGTCCTCATTGATGAGGTCCGGGTTCTTAACGTTCACGCGGAGACGCGTAAAGCAGTTCTCGAGCTCCTCGATGTTGTCCTTGCCGCCAAGACCTGCGACCAGGTCGGCAATACCTGCATCGACGCCCTCTGCGGGAGCCGCGGCAACAGCGCCCTGCTTCACCGCGACAGACGCGGCGGCCTCGCCCTCGGCAACGGACTCGGCGAGCTCGGACTCCTCCTCGCGACCAGGCGTGTGGAGGTTGAGCTTCTTAATAAGGAAGGTGAAGAGGAAGAAGTACAGAGCGGCGTTGACGACTCCAAGCACCAGCATAACCGGCCAGTTGGTCTTGTCGACACCGAGGACCAGGTTGGAAACCACGATGTTGATGATGCCGCCTGCAGTCGAAGCGGGCACGGAGAGGACCTTGAGCAGGACCAGGAAGATGCCGGAAAGAACCGAGTGAACGACAAAGAGCACGGGAGCGGCAAAGACAAAGAGGAAGTCCATGGGCTCGGTGACACAGGAGAGCACGGCGGTGATGATCAGCGGGATGATAACGGCCTTGGTCTTATCCTTGTTCCCCTTGTAAGCGGTGAAGATAAAGGCGAGACCGATGCCGATGTAGGGCCACAGGTTGTTGAAGGTGTAGCTGTTGAAATAGGTGCTATCGGAGAAGGGCTGGCCCGTCATTGCCATCTCGGCGACACGGATGGGATAGGCGCCGGCGATAACCTGATCGCCCAGCGTCAGGGTGCCACCCACATCGGAGAACTGGAACGGGGTGTAGATGAGGTGGTGCAGACCGGTGGGAACGAGCAGCTTGTTAAGCATGCCGTAGATAAACAGACCGATGTTGCCCGACTCCTTAATGATGCCGGCAACGGAGGAGATGGCGCCCTGAACCGGAGGCCAAACGATGCAGAAGCCAGCGCCCATGATCCAGGAAATGATGATCATGATCAGGAACGGGAAGCGAACGCCCGAGAACATCGAAAGGGCAATGGGGAACTGCTTGTTCGAGTACTTGTTGAACACGGCACCGGTGATGCAACCAAGAATGATGCCGCCAAACACGCCGGTATCGAGCACCTGGATGCCCATAACGGTGGCCTGGCCGGTTCCGGTAAGACCGAGCATGCCGCTCGCATCGGCAAGAGAGCCGGTGGCGTTGAGCACGATGTTGTTAGCCTGCAGGAACAGGAAGAACGACATCAGGGCGATCAACGAAGCATGGCCCTTGTTCTTCTTTGCCATGGCACCGGCGATGCCCACGCAGAACAGAATCGAGAGGTTGTTGATGATAAACATCAGCGACTGGTAGACAACGGCGCCCACAAGCTGGAACGGACCGGAGCCCAGTACGGGGACCAAAGCGCAGATGGTCTTGTTGGTCAGAATGATGCCCACGATGAGCAGAATGCCGGCAACCGAGAGATACATCATCGGCTGGACGATTGACTTCGCGAACACCTCCAACGGCGCTTTGAAATTGAACTTCTTTTTTGCGGTCATAGCGGTACTCCCCTTCCTTTTCCGCAAATTAAGACAGATGTGCCCTGGACAAGACCGTGAGCCTTGCCTTATATCAATCGATGTGTAGGCACGTTATGCCTAGAGACCAGGTTCTCCAAGCAGGTTAACAATGTGATATGCGAGATAACTCTTCTCGGCATCGGTAACGACAACGTTATAGGTAGACGACAAGTGGGCGGCTATGGCGTCCGCGCACGAGAATGCGCACGGATACGCCGTTTCATCGATTCGGAACAGCGCGTCTCCGTTGATTTGCCCGGCCGTAGGATCGAGCGCTCGCTGCGCGAAAATCTGCAGGTGACGAACGAAACGTTCGTAAGGCAGCGAGGTGTCATCGAGGGTCGTAGCATAGCGCTTGGAAACAATCGCGAGCACGTCGCGAACAAGCTGGACCGAAACAATCAAACGATCGGAGCGCTGCGGCATAGTGGCGTTGACGATATGCAGCGTAATAAAACCCTGCTCTTCTTCGCTCATCTGGATGCCCATATACTCCTTGATAATCTGCAGCGCACGGCCCGCAAGTGCATACTCCTTGCGATAGAACTGCTGGATCTCGAGCAGCAACGGATTCTCACAGGAGACGCCCTTGCGCTCGCGCTCCAAAGCAAGGCTGATATGGTCTGCGAGAGCAATGAGAATCTTGTCGTTGATATCAACATTGAGCTCTCGACGGAGCATCTGAACAATGTCCTCGGCAATCACGAGGTTGACGGTGGGGATGGACTCCAAAAGATGTGCCAAGCGGTCGATCGTACGCGAGTCCTGAGAAGTTCCCTCCTGCAACGCGTAGGTCTTTTCGATCGACGCCTCGTCGATGGCATCGCCGGCATGACGGCCAAAGCAGAGGCCTCGACCGATGACGATGAGCTCGGAGCCATCGTCCGAAGTGACCATTGCGACGTTGTTGTTAAAAACTCGCTTGATAACCACGGTA
>CABUTP010000019.1 GCA_902494545.1 uncultured Collinsella sp.
GTCCCTCCTTCCCTGGTACATCGCCGCCTCGAGCACGTGGTCCTGCGTCACTTGCTCGCTCTCGGCGACATCTGCGATCGTGCGCGCAATGCGAACCAGGCGCACGATGCCACGCCCTGTGAGATGTGTGCGTTTGGACAGACCGAGTACGCATTTCTCGGCAGCATCATCGAGCTCAAAGGTCGAAACGACACCGTCAATGGACCGCGTCTCGTCATCCTCGGCCTCGGCATCCGCATCGTCCATACGGGATTCGCGCCAAGCGCGAAAGGCGCGACCGCGCACAACGTAGTCACGTAACTCGGCCGACGACATACCCTCCGCACCCTCGATAATCACTTGGGGGTCGGGACGGGTCACATCGATCATCATGTCGATACGGTCGGCCAAAGGACCGCGCAGTTTAGACCGATAGCGCTCAACCATCGCCGCCGAGCAGCGACACGGCACTTCGCGATCGCCCAAAAACCCGCAGGGGCAGGGATTGCTCGCAGCTAGCAGCTGAAAGCGCGACGGGAACGTAAAGGCCCCGTCAACGCGCACGATCCTGACGTAGCCGCGTTCGATGGGCTGACGCAGCGTCTGAAGCACGCCGGTGGGAAACTCGGCAAGCTCGTCCAAAAAGAGCACTCCACCATGAGCCAGGCTAATTTCGCCCGGATGCACCGGACGACCGCCGCCGATAAGTCCCGCGGTCGAAATGCTGTGATGCGGACTGCGGAAGGGGCGATGCCCCGCAAGCAGTCCATCGATGTTCTCGCCCAAGACCGAATGGATGCACAGCGCCTCTTGCTGATCCTCGAGAGAAAGCTCGGGCAAAATGCCCGTCATGCGCCGCGCAAGCATGGTCTTGCCCGAACCGGGCGAGCCGATCATGAGCAAGCCGAGCTCGCCGGCGGCCGCAAGCGCCATGCCACGTTTGGCGACCTCCTGCCCCAGCACGTCGGCATAATCGAGCTCGGGCTCAAAGGTCGCCTCGAGCACTTCAGAATCCAGGTAATGCCGTGCGGCATCCCCCATGCCATGGGCAAGTTGAGATAGGTGGTCAATAAACCCGCAGTCAACGCCCGCAAGCGGGACATGCTGATCGGACCTACCGGCGATAAACGAAAGCCCCATATCACGCGCCAACAGCTGAAACGCCACCTCGCCCTTGACGGGCAGCACTGTGCCGTCCAGACCAAGCTCACCCGCGATAAGGCAGCGATCGAGGTTGTCACGGGGAATCTGCCCATCGGCCGCCAGAACCGCGATGGCAATCGGCAGGTCAAAACCGCTGCCGGTTTTACGGATATCGCCGGGTGCCAGATTGACGGTAATGCCAGACCGAGGGATCTCGAAGCCGGCCGAGCGCATGGCGCACCGGATACGCCCGCGCGACTCCATCACCTCCATACTCGGGATGCCGAGCATCTGGATGCCCGGAACGCCACCGGCAAGCGAGACCTCGACGGTGACGGGAATTGCCTCGACGCCGCGGATACAGGCCGCGTGTACGGCAAACGTTTCGAACGCCATCACGACACCTGCCAATCGAACGCATTGTACTGGTGCTCGATCTCGGCGACATGCCCGCCGCGGATGGTGACGCCCACGGCATCGAAGCGAATCGACCTGAGCGGATAGTGCTCCATGAGATAGCAACTTGCGATACGGCGATACCGACGCTGCTTTTGGGCGTCAACGGCCTCCTCGGGAAAGACCCGCGTGGCGCAATCCAGGGCGACGCGTCTCGTCTTGACCTCGGCCATCACCACGACATCGTCGAGCTCGTCGAGCAGCACCAGATCGGCTTCGCCCTCAATGCAACGATAGCCCTGCTCCAGCAAGGTGTATCCACGCTCGTTGAAGTAATCGATGGTGATCAGCTCGCCCAGCATGCCGAGCTCGCGGGGACTGAGTCCCTTGATAAACTCGGGCGTCATCGCCCCGCAGTCGAGCTCGCCGTTTTCCCAACGCTCCTTGAGCTGCTGCGTCTTGCTCTTTTTGCTTGCGGCACACATGGGGTCTCCTTTCCCGCACACTGCATTGCCCCGATGATGAGGGCACCTTTCATGCGGGTAAGTACCGGAAGCAAACCAAAAGCTGACCAAATGCCGTCAAAAAACGGGCCGTACGCAGCAATGGTGTTGCATACGGCCCGCTACCAGCAGGTTTATAAAACGCCAGAGGTCCCCGTCTCCACAATTGACCTAAAAAAGGCGCTCAGTCTGCAGAAAGTTTCCGCAAAAGCTCACACGATGCAGCGGACAAAGTCCATGTTTGCGAATCGCCTCGATGTGCTCGGGGCTTGCGTAGCCCTTCGACTCGGCCAAATGATACTCGGGGTACTCGGCGTCGTACTCGACCATCATCTCGTCACGCGTGACCTTGGCCATGATGGACGCCGCGGCGATACAGGCGATTTTGGCATCGCCCTTTACCACGTCGCGCTCGTTGGGAACGGCGCCCAAGGGGTTACCGTCCATAAGCACGCAATCGGGCTCAAGCCCCGTATCGGCCACGGCGCCCGCGACGGCAGCGCGGATGGCACGGGCCATGCCCATATCATCGATATCCGCTGGCGCGATATGGCAAAAACCAATCGCCGTCGCGACCTCGGCAATCTTCACCGAGAGCAGCTCGCGGCGCGCCGGCGTGAGCTTTTTGGAATCGTTGATGCCCCAGACGCGCGGCTCCATGGGAAGACACACGGCGCACACCGTCAAAGGACCGGCCACCGAACCGCGACCCACCTCGTCGACACCCACGACCACGCCATCCCCACCGAGTTCGTGCATCAGCTCGTACATGCCGTTGACGCGCTCGCGCTCGGCAAGTTCCTTGGCATGGCGCTTAAGAGCGCGCTCGCAAGCCTTGATCACTTGCTGGCGCGGATCCTCACGATAATGCTCCACGAGGGCGGGAATCTCCTCAAACGTTGCGCTCGCCAGCTCGCCGGCAACCTGCGATGCCGAAACCGAGCTCGTCATGTTGGCCATATCGGGGCCTCCTTGTATGCAAATCAGATAAAAAGAAGGGCCACCCGAAGGTGACCCTTTTGTCCAAACGAGTGGACAGACGCTGCGATCTTCTTAGCGCTTCTCGGGGATGCGAGCAGCCTTGCCCACCTTGTCGCGGAGGTAGTACAGCTTGGCGCGACGGACGCGACCATGACGGACGACCTCGAGCTTGGCGATCTTGGGGCTGTGAAGCGGGAAGGTACGCTCAACACCGACACCGAAGGAAATCTTGCGGACGGTGAAGGTCTCACGGGCACCGGCGCCGGCCATGCGGATGACGTCGCCCTGGAAGACCTGGATGCGCTCGCGGTCGCCTTCCTTAATGCGGTAGTGAACCTTGACGTTGTCGGCAACGCGGACCTGCGGGATGTCCTCGCGGATCTGCTGACGCTCGATTGCGCGGATGTAATCCATGTGCAATTCCTTACTCTTCTAGAGGTGCCGTACCACCTTGGCCGGCACGTAGTTGAACAAACGTATTCGAGTATACACGCCACGACCTTGGCTGCAAGAACTATTTTGCCCGTGCGCAAAAAGACAAAAACACGCACTCTTTCTGCACTTATGCGCCGTCCCCGGCATCAGTCGTCGGCGTCGTCACGGTCGTCCCGGGCGCGATATAGCCGTATTCGAGCAGCACCGAAAGCGCATGCTGCTTCCAGGTGGCAAGCTCTTCGTCATTATAGTTGTCATGGGCCCATTCGCTCATCGCATCCTCGGCGTCTTGGGGCACCAGGTCCTGGCTGTCTGCCATCAGGTACAGGATGCCTAAGATGTCGAAGTCCTGCTTGGTCATCTCTTCCTTGTTTGATGTGCTGATGAGGCCGTGATCGATGCCGTAGCGGCAGATATCGGTCAAAACGGTAACGAGGCCCGTAGGAATCGACGAGGTATCCTTCACGGCAGCGGGCGCGGTGTCGTCAGTTACTGCAGCGGCATCGTCGCTCGACGGAGCAGACTCGGCCGCGTTCGCATCGGAAGCTGCCTGCTCTCCCTGGGCAGGAGCCGCGCTATCCGTCGTTGCCGAAGAATCCCCCGAAGAAACGGACGCAACGTTCACCGGTGTCTCGACCACGGTCGTCATCGGGTCGACCGGTGCGGGTGCGGCGATGACCTCGGCCCAATCGGAATACACGCCGTCAATAAAGGCGCGAACATGGAAGGTGCCCGGTTGCGAGATGGTCATCGTGCCGTCTGTCGCGACCGAAATGCCTTTGCTCTCGAGCTCCTGGGCCTCCCAGCTGCAGACTCTATCGACTTCCTTGCCCGTCGTGTCATAGACCGTAGCCGTCAAGCCGTCGACGCCGTTAAGGTTCTCCTCGACGCCGACGACAGTCTGCGCCGAGCCCTCGAGTTTGATGCTACCGTTAAACGGCTCGGGTGCCACGTCACTTACCTTATATTTGTAGGCCGCGGCGTCAATCTCGTCATTGGTCGAGACATGCCCGTTCACGTCCACATAGGTGTCCTCGGGGATAAAGTACTTTACGTAGGCGGTACCGGCCTTTTTACCCACCACGACTTGCTCGTGGGTAACAGGGTCGGTCTGGATCTCAATGACGTCGGACTTGCATTCCTTGCCCTTCTTGTCCACCACGCGCCAGTCACCCGACGACTTCACAAAGCCGTAGTAGTCAACATCGTCCTCGTCCCTTGCACGCACTCGATAGGAGGAGATGGGGTCTTCCTCTCCCACCGTAAGCCTTCGGGTCTTATCGGTCTGCAGCGACACGAGAATCTTGGAGATGGGCTTAATAGGCTGCGGCGTGCCCAGCTGCGTATCGACCGTCACCGACTCAAACGACAGATTGGAACCCGTAATGGACATGGGGTAGGTCGCGGCCATGTCATTGAGCACGTTGCACGTGCGCGGAGCGCCACCGTTGCGCGAAGGCACCTCGCGATCGGCCAGGACCGAATTCCAATCGATGGCTCGCACCATGTGGTTGTTGGTGCGATGCGACCAGCTCGTAACGTTTCCGGCGGTGGTATCGTAGCCGTCGTCGCCACGATGGGCGATTGAGCGCAGGAACAGGTTCTGCACGGCGTCGGTCGACTGATCGCCAAAGGTGGTGTAGAACGAGCGCTGGTCATAACCGGCGGTATGGAACTCCTGCACGGCGGCGTTGTCGTCGTAGCACTCGCCGTTCATGTTAAAGATGATCACGTCGAACGTCACGCCCACCGGCTGGTCATAGTCCTCGGACAGCGTCGTGGTAGAACTCGTCTGCTTGCTATTGACCTGCGTGTGCGCAGGGATCGTCATATTGACGGTGACCGACTGATTGTCCGTTGTAGTGATCGACTGTTCCTCGGTCTTACTCGCCTCCCACAACTGCGACATCGTGGTTTCGGCCGAAAACGAAGTCTCGATCTCCTCGCTCGCTGTTGCGGGCACGCCCAGCGACTCCTTGAGGCTCACCGATGCGCCCCACGAGCCGCCTTTGGAATACGATGCGGATTCAGAAGTGCTCGTGCCGACCGTCTCTTCGGTACCGCGGGCGAGCGTGATGCTCTGCGAGGCGTCTTCATAGCCGACGTTAAGTGCCGAGGTAACGAGCTCCTGCTCAGTCTTAGAATCGACAAAGGAATAGCCCGGCGCGTCCTCGGGCGCACAGTTAAGCTTGTTCACGCTGTTGAGCTGCTGAACTCTAAAGTTATAGAACGCGATGCCAAAGCCATTGAAATCGTACTGATAGGTGCCGCCGAGCTTGTCCACGCACGCGATGGTGGCATAGATGACGTCCTGCTCAGTCGTGTCTTTCGACAGTCCGTCGAGCGGCACGTATTTACGGAAATCGGAGCCCTTCAGCTTGTGACCGATGCAGCCGGCGATATCGTCGGTCAAGCGCTCGTAGACCGCATTGAGGCTTTTTGCAGATGTCAGACCGCTCTGCTTCGATTTGTCGGCACCATCGGAATGCTCACCGTTGCCGCCCGAAAGCGCATCATAGAGATAGATGTAGTGACCCTTACCGAAGTCCTTCTCAAAGCCCTTGCCGGCGTGGTCCCAGTACAAAAAGTCCTTGGAGTCATCGCCTCCGCCATAACCAAGGATGTTATAGGCAAGCGATGCCCAGTTGGGCAGCACCTTTTTGACGGCAGCCGTATAGAACGAGACGTTGTCGTACATCGAGGTACGGCCCTCGAGCTTGCCGTCATCGATATCTACAAACGTGCAGTCGCGATCGTTGACCGTAATGGTGAGCGGGTTGACCACATCACCATAGAGCTCGTCGCGCGAATCATCCTGAAGGGCAAAACCGGCTGTCGGCATCCCGCAAAGCGCCGTGACCGCAACGACCACCCAGCACAGGGTCATCTGTGCTCCCCGACGCGCTCGTTGCAAATACCTGGTGAGGTTTTTCATCGCAGTCCTCCCGTCAGTTGCCAATGTATTGAACCAACGTAAAACGCCGCCGCGTCCGAAGGGGCGCGACGGCGCGAAGGGGGGCGTAAAAGGCGCAAATGGAACGCGACCCAGTTAAGCGGAACGCTTGGCCTCGAGCTTGGCCTGAGCGGCCGCCAGGCGCGCGAGGGGCACGCGATAGGGCGAGCAGGACACGTAGTCCACGTCGGCCGCGTTAAACAGGGCCTTGATGGACTTAGGGTCGCCGCCGTGCTCACCGCACACGCCAAAGTGCATGTCGGGATTGGTGGCACGACCCTTCTCGACGGCCATGCGCACGAGCTCCAGTACCGCCGTGTCGATGGTCTCGAAGGGGTTGTCCTTCAAGATCTTCTTGTGCATGTACAGGGGGATGAACTTGGCCTCGGCGTCGTCACGCGAGAAACCGAACGTCCTCTGCGTGAGGTCGTTGGTGCCAAAGCAGAAGAAGTCGGCGTGATGGGCGATCTCGTCAGCGACCATGCAGGCGCGCGGCAGCTCGAGCATCGTGCCCACGGGAATGTCGAGCTCGACGCCCTCCTCGGCGGAAACCTCGGCGATCACGCGCTCGATGACCTCACGAGTCTGAACGTGCTCGGCCGTAATGGAAACGAGCGGGACCATAATCTCGGGACGCGGGTCGACGCCTTCCTTGATAAGGCGGGCGGCAGCCGTTGCCACGGCACGGACCTGCATGAGCGGCAGGTCACCGAAGACGACGGACAGGCGCACACCGCGCAGGCCGAGCATCGGGTTGGACTCGACCATGCCGTCGATACGTCGCAGGCGGGCGCGCAGGGCGGCAAGCTCTTCCTCGCTGGCGCCGGCGGCTTCCTTCTTGGTGATGGCGACCTCGAGCTCGCGAGGATTATCCAGGAACTCATGAAGCGGCGGATCGAGCAGGCGAACGACCACATCGCGACCGGACATGGTCTTGAACATCGCCAAGAAGTCCTCAGTCTGAACCTTGAGCAGATCGGCCAGGGCCTGCTGCTTCACAGCCTCGTCGTCGGACAGGATGAAGCTCTGGATAATGTTCTTGCGATCGCCCAGGAACATGTGCTCGGTACGGCACAGACCGATGGCCTCGGCGCCAAACTCGAGCGCGAGCTCGGCATCCTCGGGGTTGTCGGCGTTGACGCGCACGTGGTTGGCGTGACCTTCGGTCTCGTCCAGGCGGATCTCGTCGGCCCAGGACAGGATGGTGTCCAGGTCGCCGGTGAGCTCAGCGGAGACCAAATCGACAGCGCCATCGACAACGATGCCCTGAGTGCCGTCGATGGAGATGATGTCGCCCTCGTGCAGCACGCGATCGCTGCCCTCGATACGCACGACCTTCTCAGCCGCGTCAATATGGAAACGCTCGACACCGCAGACGCAGGGAGTACCCATGCCACGGGCAATAACGGCGGCGTGGCTCGTCTTGCCACCATGACTCGTCAAGATACCCTCGGCGGCGACCATTCCCTTCAGGTCGTCGGGGTTGGTCTCCCAGCGGACCAGAATGACCTTATGGCCCTCGGCAGAACGCGCGACGGCGTCATCGCTCGAGAACACGACCTCGCCCACGGCGGCACCGGGACTGGCGTTAAGGCCGCATGCGAGCGCCTCGTACTTCTTGGAAGAATCGAACTGCGGGTGCAGGAGCTGGTCGAGCTGCGCGGGATCGATGCGGCTCACGGCCTCCTCACGGGTAATGAGGCCTTCCTCGACCATCTCAATAGCAATGCGCAGAGCGGCGGTTGCGGTACGCTTGCCCACGCGGGTCTGGAGCATCCAGAGCTTGCCCTGCTCGATGGTGAACTCGATGTCGCACATGTCGCGGTAGTGATCCTCGAGCGTCAGGAAGACACGCTCAAGCTCCTCACCTGCGGACTCGAGGCCCGGGGTGGTCTTGAGGTCGGCGATGGGCTCGGTGTTGCGGATACCGGCAACGACGTCCTCGCCCTGGGCGTTGACCAGAAAGTCACCGTAGAACTCCTTGGTGCCGTCGGCCGGGTTGCGCGTAAAGGCGACACCGGTCGCCGAGGTCTCGCCCTTATTGCCAAAGGCCATAGCCTGGACGTTGACGGCGGTGCCGAGCTCGTCGGAAATGCCGTGCTGCTTGCGGTAGATGCAGGCGCGCTCGTTCATCCAGCTACCAAAGACGGCCTGGATGGCAAGGCGCAGCTGGAGCTCCGGATCGTGCGGGAAGACGGGCTTGCCGTCGGCGACCTCGAGCTCGGGGTACCGGGCGGCATCAACGTTGTCGGAGAAAATACCCTTGAACGTCTCGACGAGCTCCTGCAGGTCCTCGGACGAAAGCTCGGAATCGACGCGAACGCCGGCGACCAGGCGGGCCTGGGTCAGGGCATTCTCGAACAAGTCGGCATCGACACCCATGACGACGTTGGAGAACATCTGGATAAAGCGACGATAGCTGTCCCAGGCAAAGCGCGGGTTTTGCGTCTGGGCGATAAGGCCCTGAACAGAATCGTCGTTGAGGCCCAGGTTGAGGACCGTGTCCATCATGCCGGGCATGGAGAACGGAGCGCCCGAACGCACCGACACGAGCAGCGGGTCACAGGCGTCGCCGAGCTTCTTGCCGCAGCGGGCCTCGAGGTCGGCCTCGGCGGCAACGATCTCATCGAGTGCGCCTTCGGGCCAGACGTTGCCAGCACCGGAGTACTCGACGCAAGTCTGGCAGGTAATGGTAAAGCCACCGGGAACCGGTAGGCCGATACGGCTCATCTCGGCAAGGTTAGCGCCTTTGCCGCCAAGCACGAAGTTCATGGACTTGTCGCCCTCGGTAACACAGGTGCCCTGGGCATCGGTTCCAAAACGGTAAACCCTCTTGCAATCGCTCACGATACTTCCCCTTCCATGCGCTCTCGCGCGCGACCGTGGTAACGAATCGACCCGCCGGATGCGGACCGTGAGGGAACTATACGGCGGGTTTTGAACGGGCTTGAGCAGAGGATACGCGGTTTGGTAAACGTGCTAAAACTAGCGGTAAACGGTAGGTAAAGGTGGTTACCTTATGAAGATACCACTACAGTGTAATTGCAGGTCAAAAGCAGTAGGAAATGCTAAATCGCTTTACCACTTATCAGTATTATTTCAAATTAGCTACCCAAGTTGAGCGCGGCGGGCGGCACGGCGGGCCCTTGCCTCTTGAATCTCTTCGAGGTGGGCGATAATCTCGGAGGCACTCTCCTCGATCGCCTTGCCGTCGGTGCGCACCACAAAGCAACCCAGACGCTTCATGAGGGCACGAGCCTCCTCGAGCTCACTGCGCACACTCTCGGGCTCGGCATAGGAGCCGGCAACGGCACGGGCATAGTCGTCGCCCAGGCGGCTATCGCGAATCTCGGAAATCACATCGACGGTCGAAATCAGACCGAAGAGACGTATCGGATCGACCTCGTAAATCGAATTGGGCGGCTCCATACCGTGCGCCAACGGAACGTTGGCGACCTTGTAGCCCTGATAGGCCAAATACATCGACAGCGGCGTCTTGGACGTGCGCGATACGCCCAGCAGCACGATATCGGCATCCGACAAATCATCGCAGCCGCGCCCGTCATCGTGCTCAACGAAGTACTCCATGGCCTCGATGCGGTGGAAATAGCGATCGTCGGTCTTGTGAATCACACCCGCCACTCCTTTTGGCGGCACGCCAATAAGCGAAGACAGCACCGCAAGCGTCGGGCCGATCAGGTCGACCGAGCGAATGTGCAGCATGCCCAAGTAGTCGAGCACGCGAGCACGAAGCGCCGGATCGACGATGGTATGGAACACGGCGATATCGCGATGGTCGGCATCGACTCGCGGGCCCACAAACGACTTGACCTGCTCCACCGAGGTCACCTTAGGCAGACGTAAAACACGAAAAGCCCCTTCATCAAATTGCCCGGACGCCGCAAGCACCACCTCACAAGCGGTATCACCGAGCGAGTCGGAGATAACGATAACGGTGGGACGAGCGGTGACCGGGCAATCCATGCGGGGCTCCTTTTGCGCTTATGCGCAGGCTAGCTTACTTTTTGCGAGCAAGCTCACCGATGTTGGCGATGCCGGAGAAAACGGCCTCGAAGCGGTTGAGCAGCTTAAGGCGATTATCGCGGAGCTGCTCGTCCTTGTCCATGACCATAACCTCGTCAAAGAAACGGTCGATGGGCGCGCGTAGGGCGGCGAGGGCGGCAAACGCGGAAGGATAATCCTCGGCGGCGAGAGCGGCATCGACGGCGGTCTGAGCGGCCTCAGAGGCGTCGGCAAGCGCAAGCTCGACCTCGCCCATCAGAGCGCAATCGTACTCCGCGCCTAGTTCGGGCTTGGAGATATGCGCCGCGCGGGCGTAAGCGGTCGCCAGGTTGTCGAAGGTCTCGGCGTCGTTCTTGCGGGCCTCGTCGAGGGCGGCGCAGCGAGCGAAGAAGACCGACGGGGCAATGATGTGCACCGCGGAAACGGCGGCAACGGTGTCGGCCGGGATCTTCTCGTCGCGGGCCATGCTCACCAAACGGCCGTGGAAGAAGTCGCGAACCTGCTGGGCGACCTCGGCGGCGTCGAACTCAATGCCCTGCTCGCTATAGAGCTCGAGCGCAAAGTCGATGAGCGACGTGGGGTCGATCGGCAGCCGGTCGCGAAGGATGTTGATGATGCCGATGGCGGCACGACGCAGCGCGTACGGGTCGGAAGAGCCGGTCGGGGGCTCGCCGATGGCAAAGATGCCGGCAATGGTATCGAGCTTGTCGGCGCAAGCCACGATGCAGCCAGCGGTGCCCTCGGGTAGCTCGTCGCCGGCAAAGCGGGGACGATAGTGATCGCGAATAGCGTGAGCGACCTCGTCGTTCTCCCCCATCGCGCTGGCGTAGTAACCGCCCATCACACCCTGCTGACTCGTGAACTCGACGACAGCGTTGGACACCAGGTCGGCCTTGCACAGGTGAGCGGCGCGGCCGGCATCGGCGGCCAGGTGGGCACCCAGGTGAGCCTCACGGGCAATAGCGAGCGCGAGCTGCTCAATACGCTCGGACTTGGCGAGCACACTGCCGAGCTTCTCCTGGAAGGCAACCTTGGCCAGGCGCTCACGGAACTCGTCGAGGGAGATCTTCAGATCCTCCTCGTAGAAGAACTTGGCGTCGTCCAGGCGGGCGCGCACGACGCGCTCGTTGCCGTCAATCACGCGCTCGGCGTTTTCGGGCTTGCTGTTGGAGACGACCACGAACTCACGCGTCAGCTTGCCCTCGCCGTTATAGATCGGGAAGTAGCGCTGGTTGGTGAGCATAGACTCGCAGATGATCTCGTGCGGGACCTTGAGGAACTCCTCGTCGAAGGTACCAACGAGCACCGTCGGCCACTCGCAGAGGTTGATGACCTCCTCAAAGACCTTCTTGGGCGTATCGACGTGGCAGCCGGGGCGCGCAGCCTCGACCTCAGCGATACCGGCAAGGATGGCCTCGCGACGGCGCTCGGCAGAAAGCACGCCGGCGTCCTCGAGCACCTGCTCGTAAACAGCGGGGCTGGCGACCACATGGTCACCGGGGCCCAGAACGCGATGGCCGCGCGTGGTGTTGCCACTCGTCACGTCGGCAAACGACACGGGCACAACATCCTCGCCCAGAAGGCAGCAGATCCAACGGACCGGACGAACAAACGTAGCGTGCTCGTGGCCCCAGCGCTGGGAGCGGTAGTTGGGCCACTGCAGGCCGGCAATGGTCTTCTCGCACAGAGCGGTCAGAATCGGCGTAGCCGGTGCGGAGGGAATGTTCTTCTCGGCAAATACGTACTCACGGCCGTCGGTGTCCTCGCGACGGACCAGGTCCTCGGCAGCCACACCGCACTTGCGGGCGAAGCCCTGGGCGGCCTTGGTGGCGTTACCGTCAGCGTCAAAGGCAATGTTGGCCGCGGGACCACGCTTGACCTCGTGAACCTCATCGGTCGCGGTAGCGACGTCGGCAACGAGTGCAGCCAGGCGACGCGGGCTCGAGATCACACGGACCTCGCCGTGGGCCAAACCGGCCTCGTCGAGACCCTTGACAATCATAGCGCCAAGCTGCTTGACGGCATTGTTCAGCGGTGCAGAGGGCATTTCCTCCGTACCGATCTCAAACAGGAAATCCTTAGCGTCTGCCATGGCTTACGCCACCTCGCCTTCCTGGTCGGCATTCTCGTTGACTCCGGCGACCTCGGCCATATAGGCCTCGCAGCACGCCTTGGCGACGGCGCGGACGCGCAGGATGTAGTTGGCACGCTCGACCGCGGACAGCGCGCCGCGGGCATCGAGCAGGTTGAAAGCGTGGCTGCACTTCATGACGCAGTCATATGCCGGCAGCGGCAGCTTGCGCTCCAGGCAGGAGTGGCACTCGGCCTCGTAGTCATCAAACTTCTGACGCATCATCTCCACGTTGGCGACCTCAAAGTTATAGGCACTGAACTCGCGCTCGTTCTCGAGGAACACGTCGCCATAGGTCATGGGCGTGCCGTCGGGCAGGTAGCTCCACACCAGGTCGTAGACCGAGTTGACGCCCTGGGCGTACATGGCGATGCGCTCCAGGCCATAGGTGATCTCGACGGGCACGGGGTCGACCTCGATGCCGCCCACCTGCTGGAAGTACGTAAACTGCGTGACCTCCATGCCGTTGAGCCAGACCTCCCAGCCAAGGCCCCAGGCGCCCAGGGTCGGGCTCTCCCAGTCGTCCTCGACAAAGCGGACGTCATGGTCGTTGGGGTCCAGGCCAATGGCGGACAGCGAACCCAGGTAGAGCTCCTGGGCGTTGACCGGCGAGGGCTTGATGAGCACCTGGAACTGATAGTAGTGCTGCATGCGGTTGGGGTTCTCGCCGTAGCGGCCGTCGGCGGGACGGCGGCAGGGCTGCGCATAGCAGGTGCGCCACTCGGCGGGACCGAGCGAGCGCAGCGTGGTCGCGGTATGGAAGGTACCGGCACCGACCTCGGAGTCATAGGGCTGCATAATGACGCAGCCCTGCTCGCCCCAGTACTGCTGGAGGCGCAGGATGATGTCTTGGAAGGAAAGCGATGAAGCGTTCATGCCTCTAATATCCCCTCGTCGAAACGATTACACGGTTAGGTACTGTACTATAGCGGTTTTTA
>CABUTP010000020.1 GCA_902494545.1 uncultured Collinsella sp.
CGCGTGCCGGGAAGCGCAAACGCCTTCATATTGCCGTTCGCGCCCACCGAAGCCTATGCCGACGAAGAAGACCCCTTCAGGGTGCTCGTTCTCTCGCGCACCATGTTTGGTGTGGTCGTGGTCGACGTCGCCAACAAGAATACGCCCATCACGGGTGCCCAGGTCACGCTCGTGTCGCGTTATGCCGCGGGCAAGCAGCTCTCCGCCACTACCGACGACGAGGGCACGGCCATCTTTGAGGTCGCCCCTCTTGCGGAAGGCTACGTGGACGAGACGACGCTTCTCGACGCGTACGACTTTAACGGCGGCATCTCCATTAGCATGGCGGGCTACCGTGATGTCGAGATTCCCCTTGCGCGTATCCAGGGCGGCACCGCCATAACCGCGCCCACGCGTCCGCTCTCCGATGGCGAGCCGTACTTCCGCCAGCTCACATTCGACGAATGGGACATCCAGTACGCTGAGGCTACGTTCATGGCATTGCCGAAGAACGACACGGCAAACGAGCAGCCCGATACGCACGCCTTTACCGTGCAGGCGCATCTGCCACAGGGTGGACAGGCAACGCTGCGCATCAACAAAGTGACGCCCGCCGCGGGCAGCTCATCCGAAACCGTCACGCAGATCGGCCAAGTCAAGGCCAGCGCATCGGGCGCGGATAATCTGGCGACGTTCACACTCGAAGACAAGTTTCTCGACGCGGCATCGGGCCTTCTGGAAGAAGGGTGCAAGCTGCGCTTTGTCCTCGACTACCAGGGCAAGACCTATACACTCTCCTCCCCCATGGCCGTTGTCACCGCGCCGGCCGCAAAGGCAGAATCGGGCTCGACCACTATCGTCCCCACTACCATGGACCAAGAGATCGCTCCGTTTGATTTCCCGGCGGCGTTTCCCGGCATCGGCGGCAATAAGTTCACGTGCTGGATGCCCTCGTTCCCCATTTTGTTCGATTTCTCGTTTGCCGGGTACGTGCTGTTTGGCGGAGGATGCAAACCGGTCGGCTACATGAACGATTCGGGCAATCCGGATCCGGAATACTGGAAGAAGTCACCGCGCGAGTCGGGCGCCAAGCAGGCAAACCGCTACCTCGACGAGATGGAGGGGAAGTGGAATCAGTACAAAAGTATGAGTGCCGGCTCGGGCACCGATCCAAGAAACACTAAGCTGCTTCGCCACCATTGCACGCTGCTGTTCACGATGGATATCGCCACACAGCTGTACGGCTCGCTCGCCTACGATTGGGTGGGCAAAACCTGGGGTAACAACAACGACCCCGCATACGGCAATATTAAGGCCCTCTTCCAGGTAAGAACCGACCTCAATTGGACCGAGCAGTTTACCCTAGGACCGGTGCCGTTTTTCCTAAACGTCAACCCCTGGGTGCTGGCGAAGCTGGCGCTCGCCGTGGGTGCCCACACGCACGGCAGCGGCGCGGCGTTTTTTAAAAACATTTCGCTCGACTATTCCAACACGTCGGGCTCATTCACTATCCAGATCGGGCTTGCTGTCACCTTTGGAGCCGGCGTTGCAGGCGTCGCTTCGTCTGCCGTGCGCGGCGCTGCATCCCTCACGCTGTTCATTGGGTACGAGAAGGCAGATGGACACCAGCTTCCGCGACTGCGCGTAGGTGCAGACGTCGATGTCGATGTGATACTCCAGTTCGTAATGTTCAAGTGGACCACCAAGGCTTGGTCGGGGTCGTGGCCCACACTCCTCGATTCGTGGAATATGTCGGTGAACAATGGCAGCCAGTATGTGCTCCAGCGCTCTGAGCTCGCATTGGGTGGAGATACGCCTTACACGTTGGATGCCCGCTTCGGCTCGGCCGGCAACATTGAGGCGGGCGGCGTGTCGCAATTTATCGCATCGGCCACCATCGTCACCAACGCCGAGCTGCTCGCACGCGCCGAGGTTAAGGCCACTGCCGTAAACGTCGCGCCTGCCGCGCGCGATTGGGATCAAGCGGTCACGCGCATTGAGCTCAAGGCGGATGCAGAAAGCGACGACACGGGACAGATCGAGCATTTCGTCCATGCACTGATAGAAAACGACGAAAATGCCGCGCCGATGTATGAGTACACCTACATCGGTCAGACAACGAACGCCGTTGCGGACCCGAACGCCAATTCTGCCGGCGTGTCGGAGGACGAGCGTGGCGGCATCAAACCCTCGAGCGACAACATGCTGTTTGCTGGCGTGCTCAGCGAAGCCCACATGAAGCTAGCGATGATTGCCGGCATGGAGTGTCTGTTCCGTATCGCCTCGGTGCGCTACGGCGAGAACGGTCGTTCGCGCCTGGTGGTGCACACAAAGACGAACGGCGCGTGGTCCGCTCCCACGCCCGTGGACTTCCCCCTTGGGTTTGGCGAGGGCGACGTGGAGCGCAACGACATATTCGATTACGACTTCGACGTGGTGGAATATACGGACGGGAGAGAAAACAAAGACGCCTACGTATTGCTGGTCTCGGGAGAGCGCCCCGAAGGCGACGCAACCCGGTTCGATACGGCAAGCACAGCCGGCATACTGTCCGTTGTGCCCTGCGCATAAGCAACGACGGCGTTCGCGTGATATCGCACACGTCGTGGCGCAGCATCTCGCGCGGCCGCCTGCAGGAGGACGGCTACCATTGCCTGCAGTGCCCACGCATCACGGTGGGCAAGACACTTGTCGACGGACGCCTGTCGGGCGCCTATCTCCATCGCCGCGGAGCCACCGCCGAGAAGGCGTTGGGCACCGAGGCAGAGGTCGCGCTCGAGTGCTTTACCCTGTGGTCGGACGATTTGGGCGACAGCCTCACATTCCGTCAGGTCCTCCGCTTTCCGCAGGCACCGTCGAGCATCGAGCTGGGCGCGCCCGAGAATATCAACGGAAAAATGGTGGTGCCCGTTGCATACGAGACTGCAAGCGGTTGTGGCTGCGCATCGTACGCCGTGATCGGCCGGTCTATTGCGGGTTGGGGCGTTATGTCGCCAGATGCCACAGTGCCCCATGCGGTGCCGTGGCCGCAGCACACGGGCTTTTTGGCTACCGTCGACGAGCAGCTGCAGCATATTACTTGGACACGAGGCGCGAAGGCATTTGCGTCGGAGCCCGTGGGCGCCGCGGGCTGTGGTCCGGCGTCGTTCAGCGCGAGCAACAACGGCCGGTGCGTGATGTACGTAGAGAACACCGACGGCAAGGTGGGACAGACCTACGACGAAGAAGGCAACCCGGTAGCGGTGATGGGCAAGCACTTCCGTATCTTCGCCAGCGCCTTGGAAGGCGATCTGTTCACAGAACCGTTCGTGATGTGTGAGCTCGACCACCCCGTCGATCAGATAACGACGTTTTTGACGTCGGGCGGCATGCTCTCGGCGCTCGCCACGCACATTGTGAGTGCCGAGCAGAGCGAGGCGGAGCTGCACGGCATAGAAGTGCCTCTGGTGGCATGCGCGACGCCGACAGGCGCGGTCGCTACCTCGGGCGCGGTGGTGCCCGGAGCGGCAGGCGAATCCTTCATGGTAACGGTGCGAAACGACGGCAACACGCTGCTCACCGCCGGAACGATTGATCTGTACCGAGAGGGCTCCAACCAGCCGTTCTCCAGCGCATCCATCGGGTTCGGAGCGAACGCACGCATGGCATCGATCTACGATCCGGAGCTTGCCGAGGATGCTTCGGCCAACGGCATGGCACACGTGAAGTACACAGTCGAGACGCTGGGCGCACGTTTTGCGACGCACCCGCTGGTTGCCGACAATGGCAACGCCGTGCTGGCACCAGGCTGCACGGCACAGTTCCGCATGAGCTTTGCCATCCCGGAGAGCTGGAGCGACGAGGTGGGCAAGCGCGTCACGCTGTATGCGAAGGCGCGCGACCTGGTGGCGCTCGATCCCGTAACGCTCGAGGAGATCCGACCCGGCGCAAACTCGGCGCTGGGCGCTGTGCTGCACGAGCTTCACGTACCCGACGCAGCATGCGAACGCTCGGAAGTGCAGGTCGGCGTATGCGACAGCGCGGATACGACGGGACTTCACGATGCACCGATGACGGTCGACGGCGATGGTGGCTCGAGCGGCGGCAGCTCCGGCGGAAGCAGCTCCGGTGACGGCAGCGGCTCTGGCGGCGGCAAGGATCACGGCAATAACAAACGCTCCGGAAAAGCGGGCGCGCTTGCGGGCACGGGCGATGTCAACGCTCCCCTTACGGCTGCCGCCGCAGCACTCGCCGCAGCCGGCGCCGGTCTCGTCGCCTACAGCGCCCGCCGCACCGCCCTCGAGCGTAGCGGCAGCGATGAAGCCGGTACGGATGGGTCCCGCTAGCTCTCAGCCGCTTTTTGAGCGGCGCTGACCCTATTCGTCGAACAAAAAGGGGCTGGCTCTGATATCCCAGAGCCAGCCCCTTGCGCATTAGATATCGCTGGCGTCGTCGAGTTCTGCCTCGAGCTTGGCACGGCGTCTTTTCGCCGTGAAAAACGTTGCGCACAGGGCAGCAAACGTGGCCGCGAAAATCGTCGCACCGCAGAACACGCCCGTGGCCAGGTTCGCCAACCAAAAGACGCTTTCGAGCGGTACGATCTGCGCCTCAGCGATACAGCGCATTGCGGCAATAACAAGTGCGAACGCGGCGCCGCTAAGACCGCTGAGAAGCAGGAAATATCCAACAGGAAGATGCTCGGTTTGCCCAAAACGATTGGTATCGACATAGCCCTTCCGCGTTTGCAGTCCTGCGCAAATCAACATCACGAGAACGAGCCACAAATACATGGCCGCCTCGAACGGCGTTGCAAAGCCATGCGGCATTTCACTGGCGTCGCTGTGAACCCACGCAACCTGTCGAGCTATAAACTGGTAGAAAAAGATCATCAACATGCCAAACGAAAGCAGCACGAAACCAATCTTGTAGATCTTCGCGCTCTCAGCCTCCAGGCGCTCATCCTTTGGGCCGGCATATTCACACCACTTTTGCACGAGTTTTAAATCTTCAAATTTCATAGCGAACTCCTAAAGAGCGTCAGGGTCGACGTCGCTCTCGTCTTCCCAAAACAAGTCGTTCAACGTAACGCGTAGCGCTTTACAGATTGCCACGCACAAATTGAGCGTGGGGTTGTAGCCGCCCGCCTCGATCAGGCCGATGGTCTGGCGCGTAACGCCCACGGCCTCGGCCAAGTCAGCTTGCGAAAGGCCAACCGCCGCGCGCGCCGCTTTCATGCGTAGGTTCTTTTTGCCCGGCATGGAGTTCCTTTCGTGGTAATGGACAGATATCCGTTGCAACATGACAGAAATATATTGCATCCATCAGAAGATGTCAACTATATCTGTCATTATGGAAACCATGTTCGTCATTGCGCGCACGGCACCCCGCTGTACCCGAAACCGCGCGAGGCACTGGCCCTGCTCATCGAGCACCAAAAAGGGCTGGCCCCGATAACTCGGAGCCAGCCCTGAGTCGCCTGACATGGGAATCACAGCGCTACTTGAGCTTTAGCGCCTCCATCATGGGCACGGCGGCGTCCCAATCGATCTTCCAGCCAATCGACACGCGGACGGTTTCACCCGTTGCGGGAGCCGTCGCAAACAGCGTATGACCGTTGTCGGGACCAGTAAAGCGCAGCCACGTTACACCGTTGTACTCGACCTGGTCGGTTGTTGTCTCCTTGCCTTCGTAGACCTGCTCCAGGCTTGCAACCTCTTCCTCCGGCGAACGCGGGAAGATACTGATGTGCAAGCGTCCTCCAGTCTCGTCGTGGAAGAAGTCTGCCTTTTCGCGCTCTTCGTTGGACGAATCCAGCGTGTACCCATCGGCGGCCTCGATACTGTACGAAGCGCAATCGATGCCGGTCATATTGGCCGCGTCACCAGAATCGGCCACGCCGCCCGCCGCCTTGAACTCCTTGGTCTCGCATCCCGTGGTGTCAAAGTGCATGGCCTCATGATTCTTGGCGGGGGCGTTAGCGTCTACGAACTCGACAGTGATGGGCCCGTAGTACGCCGTCTTGGGCGCCCAGAAATACACGTACTCAACGGTCTCGCCCGGGCCGATATCTGGCCTCTCGGAAAGGTCAATTCCCTTGTGCAGATCATCGGGAGCCTCGCTTGCAACGTAATCGAGCACGGCCGCCTTGCCGGAAGTAAACAACGGGTCGCCTGCCTCAAGATCGCCCTGGGCAGCATGCACGTTAAAGGAGCTAAACGTCCTGTTCTTTGCATTGTTGTTGGTGATCTTGACGTGCAGGTAAAAGCCGTCCTGCAGCTTGGCGTCGCCGCGATAGAACGTACCGTGAGCCACCGACTCATAGGTAATGTCAGCCACCTCGACCGTCTGCGAATCATAGGCCTTCTTCCCTACGGGAGCACTGCCGCCGCCTGAGCTGCCAGCCGAGCCACTCGGCGCATTTCCGCCGCAACCGGCAAGGGTGCAAGCCAGCACGGCCGAAAGCGTCACGGTGGGAATTCCTAACAGCAGCTTCTTCGTCATGGGCTTCATCATCCTCACCGCTCCTTTCGGCTTGCAGCTCATCCGTTGCCCGAATCGCAAGTCGACTCCGTGGCATCGGCCTCCACTATGAGCGTATGGCGAAAAGCAGCGCCGGCGAAGTGACCCGTGGCCCAACTAGCAACCGCCCAGCATCCCCTATGGACCAAAAAGACTCGTATACGCACGCCCTCGGCCCATAAAATGAGACGCCTGTCCCAATGTTCGATTTGAGCCAACAGCCGCAAACAAGATAGGGCGTCTTCAACCGCCTTCAAACTTACTCGGACAGAGCCGACTCGGTTTTGCCCGAGTAAGCGCGACCGATTGTCAGTCGATGTGCCACGCTCGTTTAAACAGCATCATTCGATTTTGTTAAATAGATCTAAGTTCCTATTAAACAAAATTCGTCTGAATCCAAAATTGTTTAACAATGCCGCGCCGCAACTCAATACTTTAGCTATAACTCCGAACGATTGTTCGATGGATTTCGTGTTGGGTGGAATCGTCTGTGGGCTGGGCTATGCTACCTTGACTATCTATATGACTTAAACGCAGCAAAGGAGCATCGAGAGAGCGAGCATGGCAAAAAACACCGCAAACTATGGTAACGACAGTATTCGTCAGCTCAAGGACGAGGAGCGCGTACGCCTGCGCCCCGCCGTCATCTTTGGCTCGGACGGGCTCGACGGCTGCGCGCATGCCGCCTTCGAGATCCTGTCTAACGCCGTTGACGAGGCGCGCCAGGGCTACGGCAAGCTCATCACCCTTACCGCCTTTCGCGATGGCTCCATTCAGGTAGAGGACAACGGCCGCGGCTGCCCGCTCGACTGGAACCCTTCCGAGAAGCGCTTTAACTGGGAGCTCGTCTTTTGCGAGCTCTACGCCGGCGGCAAATACAACAACAACCAGGGCGGCGACTACGACTTCTCGCTCGGTACCAACGGCCTGGGCTCGTGCGCGACCCAGTACGCTTCCGAGTACATGGACGTCACGGTCTGGCGCGACAGCAACAAGTACTCCCTGCACTTTAAGAAGGGCAAGGTCGTCGGCGCCAAGAAGAAGGCACTCGAAATCGAACCCAGCGACGAGAACCGCACCGGCACCACCATCAAGTGGCGCCCCGATCTTGAGGTCTTTACCTCCATCAGTATCCCCCACGAGTGGTATCGCGAGACCATGCGCCGCCAGGCCGTGGTCAACGCCAACGTGACCTTCCGCCTGCGCATCGAGGGCGACGATGGCGAGTTTTCCGAAGAGGATTTTTGCTATCCCAAGGGCATCGAAGACTACGTGCTCGAGAAGGTCGGTACCGACTACCTCACCGAGCCCTTCTTTATCGAGGCCGACCGTCGCGGTCGCGATCGCGAGGACCTACCCGACTACAACGTAAAAATCACTGCTTGCATGTGCTTCTCGCGCACTTTCATGATGCAGGAGTACTACCACAACTCATCGTGGCTCGAGAACGGCGGCTCGCCCGAGAAGGCTGCCCGCAGCGCTCTGACCAGCGCCATCGATGCCTACATCAAGCAACAGGGCAAGTACAACAAAAACGAGAGCGGCATTAAGTGGCAGGACGTCCAGGACTGCCTGGTACTGGTGACCAACTGCTTCTCCACCCAGACGTCCTACGAGAACCAGACCAAAAAGGCCATCAATAACCGCTTTATCCAGCAGGCCATGACGGCCTTCTTTAAGGAGCGCCTCTCGACCTACTTGATCGAGAACAAAGATGCCGCCAACAAGATCATGGAGCAGGTGCTCATCAATAAGCGTTCGCGCGAGAACGCCGAAAAGACGCGCCAGAGCATCAAAACCAACCTGCAGCAGAAGACCGACATGGCCAACCGCGTGCAGAAGTTCATCGACTGCCGCTCCAAGGACAAGACCCGTCGCGAGATCTACATCGTAGAGGGCGACTCGGCAGCAGGCGCCATTCGCACCTCGCGCGATGCCGAGTTCCAGGGCGTTATGCCCGTCCGCGGTAAGATCCTCAACTGCCTGAAGGAAGACTATCCGCGCATCTTTAAGTCCGACATCATCATGGACCTCATGCGCGTGCTGGGCTGCGGCGTGGAGATCAAAGACAAGCGCATCAAGAACCTCGGCGCCTTTGACCTGGACAACCTCAACTGGAACAAAGTCATTATCTGTACGGACGCCGACGTCGACGGTTACCACATCCGCACGCTCGTGCTCACCATGCTCTATCGCCTGGTGCCCACGCTCATCGACGAGGGTTACGTGTATATCGCCGAGTCGCCGCTCTACGAGATCAACTGCAAAGAGAAGACCTACTTTGCCTACACCGAGCTCGAAAAGAACGGCATTCTTAAGGAGATCGGCGACCAAAAGTGCTCCATCAACCGCTCCAAGGGTCTTGGTGAGAACGACCCGGACATGATGTGGCTCACCACCATGAACCCCGAGACGCGCCGCCTGATTAAGGTGGAGCCCGAGGACGTCACCAAGATGGAGACCATGTTCAACCTGTTGCTGGGCAACGACGAGGCGGGCCGCAAGCGCCATATCTCCGAGCACGGCAAGGAATACCTGGACCAGCTGGACCTGCAGTAGCAGCAAATCGATAACGACGGCCCATAAGAAGTTCAAGAGGAAATCGTGGCAAAGAAGAAGACGAAGAACCAGCCAAAGAAAAAGCAGGTCAACGCCGAGAACGTCATCGGCCTGCACTCCGAGGTCACCGATCAGCCGATCACGCAGACGCTCGAGGTCAACTACATGCCCTACGCCATGAGCGTCAACGTCTCGCGTGCGTTCCCCGAGATCGACGGCTTTAAGCCCTCGCACCGCAAGCTGCTCTACACCATGTATAAGATGGGTCTGCTCAAGGGCGAGCGCCAGAAGAGCGCCAACATTGTGGGCCAGACCATGAAGCTCAACCCGCACGGCGATGCCGCGATCTACGAGACGATGGTGCGTCTGGCAACCGGCAACGAGGCGTTGCTCGCGCCGTTCGTTGAGTCGAAGGGCAACTTTGGCAAGTATTATTCGGGCGATCTGAGCTACGCCGCCTCGCGTTATACCGAGGCCAAGCTCTCCCCCATCAGCGCCGAGATCTTCAAGGACATCGACAAGGACCCGGTCGACTTCGTTGACAGCTACGACGGCGCCATGAAGGAGCCGCGCCTGCTGCCCACCACGTTCCCCAACATCCTTGTCTCGGCCAACAAGGGCATCGGCGTCGCTATGGCGTCCGATATCTGCGGTTTCAACCTCAACGAGGTTTGCACCGCCACAATGCACTACCTGCAGGATCCCGACTGCGACCTGCTCGAGTACATGCCCATGCCCGACTTCTCGACCGGCGGTGAGATCATCTATCGCCGCGAGGAGATGGAGAAAATCATCGAGACCGGCCTTGGCAGCTTCCAAATCCGCTCCCGCTGGCGCTGGATTCCCGAAGAGCGCATCATCGAGGTGTACGAGATTCCCTACACCACCAAGACCGATGTCATCATCGAGCGCATCGTCAAGCTCTCCAAAGAGGGCAAGGTCAAGGAGATCGCTGACATCCGCGACGAGACCGACCTCTCGGGCCTGCGCATCGCCATCGACCTTAAGCGCGGCGTCGACCCCGACAAGCTCATGGCCAAGCTCTATCGCTCGACCACGCTGCAGGATTCGTTCTCGTGCAACTTCAACGTGCTCGTCGACGGCTATCCCCGTGTTATGGGCGTGCGCCAGATTCTGCACGAGTGGGTCAAGTGGCGTATTGAGTCCACGCGTCGCCGCATTAACTTTGACTTAGGCAAAAAGTCCGAGCGCCTGCACCTGCTGCACGGCCTCGAGGCGATCTTACTCGATATCGACAAGGCTATCGCCATCATCCGCGGCACCAAGCTCGAAGCCGAGGTCGTGCCCAACCTTATGAAGGGTTTCGACATCGACGAGACCCAGGCCGAGTTTGTTGCCGAGCTTAAGCTCCGCAACATCAACGAGGAGTACATCCTCAACCGCACCAAGGACATTGCCAAGCTTGAGGGCGAGATTGCCGAGCTTGAGGAGATCCTCTCCAGCGAGGAGAACATCAAGAAGGTCATCAGCGACGAGCTGGCCGCGGTCAACAAGAAATATGTGATGCCGCGTCGCACGGGCAGGATCGAGCCCCACGAGGTCATCGAGGTAAGCCTGGAGCCCGAGGTCGAGGAGTACCCGGTCACCATCATGCTCTCGCGCGATGGCTACCTTAAGAAGATGACGGACCGCGTGCTTAAGAAGGCCACCACGCTCAAGTACAAGGACGGCGACAAGCCCTTTATCGAGTTCCCGTCCTCCAACACCCACGAGCTGCTCGTGTTTACCAACAAGAGCCAGGTGTACAAGTGCAAGGTTGCGGCGTTTGAGGATACCAAGTCGGCCCAGCTGGGCTCGTACCTGCCGACCGATCTCGAGATGGAACCCGATGAGAGTGTCATCTGGGTCATCGACCCCGAGGACTACAAGGCCGACGTGCTGTTCGTCTTTGAGAACGGCCGCGTGGTGCGCGTCGCGCTTTCCGGATACGTCACCAAGACCAACCGCAAGCGCCTCAAGAACGCCATCTACGGTGGCAGCAAGCTGCTGTATGCCCAGGTGCTCAAGGAGGACCGCGACATCGCGCTGGTCTCGAGCGACTATCGTTTGATGAACTTCAACACGTCGCTGCTCAAGACCAAGACGACCACCAACACGCAGGGCGTCCAGGCCTTTACGGCCAAGAAGGGCCGCTCGGTCACCACCGTCGGCACGACCGAGGAAATCCTTGGCGCCGGCGTCTCGGCCGAAAAGTTCACCGCGCAGAGCCTCCCCTCCGCCGGTGCCCTCATGAAGGAAAACGACATGCCGAGTTTGTTTGACTAAAACAACGGCAGTCAAACCGTCATGGTTTTACAAAGCAGCGGGGCCCGGAGCGCAGCAATATCGCGCTCCGGGCCCCGCTCGCTGCAACGTAGTCGGAATAATAGGAATCCCCGTTTTTCACTCCTGCAATCCCACGGCACAAGACATGTTAAGCCGTTAGCAAAACTTGCAAAATTTAGCAAAAGTTGCAAAAGTTAGCAAAACCTGCAAAGGGGCCACCATGGATTGCAGCAAATGTCTCCGCCATGCCAGGCATGCTCGAAGATATTATCGAGCGAACCAAAGAAGCCGCAGATAGCTACCTCTCACAGCCTCACGCGCGCATAAACGGTGTTCAAATTGGCCCAGTGGGCATCGATTGGACATATGCTCAAGAGGCTCAGGGCAACTGGCGCACGCGCATGAATGGCATCTTTAAGCAACTCGAAAAACATGACATCGGACTTCTCATCACCATCGATGAAGTCACCGTCGATCTCGAAGAAATGCTTCAATTTGCCTCTGTTTACCAGCACTTTGTACGCGAAGGTAAAAAAGTTGCCCTACTCATGGCAGGACTGCCCTACAAAGTATCGGCGTTGCTGCGTAACGATTCCGTCTCGTTCCTCAGGCGTTCCCAATATCATCAGTTAGGACGAATCACTGACGTTGAAATTGCAAACGCATTCCGCAAAACCGTTGAGGCCGGAGGCCGCTCAATCACGCCAGAAGCGCTCGAGGATGCCGTGAAGGCCGTCGACGGATTTCCCTATATGATGCAGCTCGTCGGATATCGCACATGGGATGTTTCGGAGAACTCGCCCAAAATCAGCACACCCGATGTCCGGCAGGGTTCTCTGCTTGCCCGCATGGAGCTGCGTGATCGAATTCTCGAAACGACCTATCGGGAGCTTTCCGATAAAGACATTGAGTTTTTGCTCGCGATGCTGCCCGATTCTGGCCCCAGCAGAGTCTCGGAGATAGCCAAACGCATGGGCGTCGCCAGCAACTACGCAAGCCAATACAAACGCCGCCTCCTGGAGGACGGCGTCATTGGAGAGCGCGGGCGTGGTCTCGTCGGCTTTGACATTCCCGCGTTCAGGGAGTTCTTGAACGAGAAGGCGTTTTAGCACGCCGGAATTGTCCGCGGAAGCATCAACGCATGGCAATCAGCATTCCTCTTGGCAAGGGGGTAGGCTTTCCGCCAACGCTGATTGCCATGCGCTCCTCTTGTCCTTAGGCGAGCTTGCGAGCGAGCTCACGCACCTCTTCCAACTTGGGCGAGGAGGCCATGCTGTCGCGCTCGGTCATACCGCTGATGGTGACAATACCCTGGTCCTCCCACTTGCAGTACGCGCATGCGGACTTGTACATAGCGATCGCCGCATCATAGACGCCCTCGCTGTGGCTATCGAGCAAAAGGACCGTCTTGGTGAACGGGAAGCCCGTGGCGCCGAAGGCGTACAGGCGGTCGATGGCGGCCTTCTCCTGCGCGGTGATATCGAACCAGTAGATGGGCGAGGCGAAGACAACCATGTCGGCGTCCTTCAGCGACTCGATCACGTTGGCCATGTCGTCCTTCTGCACACAGGCGGCCTCGTGGGCAAAGCAGTACTGGCATCCCAGACAACCAGCGATCTTTTTACTGGCAACGCGGATGACCTCGACCGTATGGCCGACCTCGCGCGCGGTCTCGGCAAACGCCTCGACCATGGTATCGGTATTGGCGCCCTTACGCGGGCTGCCGCTCAATACAACGATATTCATAAGAATCTCCCTCCTTCATGCCGCAGGCGCGCGGCATGTTTTCTTGTAGCCAAAACGAATGGAGTTAATCAATCGCCTCGTTTCAGCTACTCCCACTCCTTAGAAGAATCGTCGCTGGAAACTTGGTATTGAATCAAGGCGCGCCTTATTTCAGGTATTCCTCAAAGAATGCCTTCAGCTTTCCAAACGGAATGATGTCCATCTGATCGTAAAGGTCGGTGTGGCTGGCACCAGGGATAATGAGCAA
>CABUTP010000021.1 GCA_902494545.1 uncultured Collinsella sp.
AAGCTCCCCCGCCGTGCAATTGCCCTCGCGCAGCAACTCCAAAATGCGCCGTCGCGTTGGATCGGCAAGCGCCTTAAAACCCTCTCCCGGCATAAGACCTCCTCTCATCATCTCTCATGACGCGCACACTATACTCGATATTTAGATGTTTGTCTAATTGTCTAATCTTACACTCAAAAAAATAGCCGCCCCCGCGTAATGCGAAGACGGCCACTTCTCACGCTACAAACGTGTTTGGGAGTTGGCCAACCCGCTGCAACGGGTGCCATCTGCTTCATCTTATGCGAATCACTGCCTCATTTCAACAAGCCCCTAAGGCTCAAATGGAATCGCGATAATACCTATAATGACGATAGCTAAAACACGATTCGCTTCCCCATCGGAGGATGTCTATGACCGAAACCGCTGCCGCTCCCGTCGAGACGCGCGATACTAAGCTCGAGATCATTATGGGGCGCGAGGCGCTCGACAAACTCGCCAACTCCACAGTGCTGGTGCTCGGCTGCGGTGGCGTGGGCTCCAACTGCTGCGAGGCACTCGCCCGCGGCGGCATCGGTCATTTCGTCATTCTGGACAAGGACATCATCGCGCCCAGCAATATCAATCGCCAGGCCATCGCCTTCCACAGCACCGTCGGCAAGCGCAAGGTGGACGTGATGGAAGCCATGATCCACGACATCAATCCTGCTGCCACCGTCATCAAGCGTACCGAATACCTGTTGAGCGATAACATCGACGAGTTTTTCGCGAGCGTTTTGGAGCAGACGGGCGGCAAGCTCGACTACGTCGTCGACGCCATCGACACCATCTCGGCCAAGCTCACCATTGCCAAATATGCTCAGGACCACGACATTCGTTTGGTTAGCTCCATGGGCGGGGCCAACAAACTCCATCCCGAGTGCCTCCGCTTTGCCGACATTTTCGATACGGTACGTGACCCCATGAGCCGCATTATGCGCAAAGAATGTAAGAAGCGCGGAATCAAAAGCCTGCACGTGCTGTTTAGCTGCGAGGAATCGGTTAAGACACAGCCCCGCGACCCTTCCAACATCCACGAGCGTACCGAGTTGGGTACCGCCAGCTTTATGCCGCCCATCATGGGTCAGATGATTGCCGGCGAGGTTATCCGCCAGATCAGCGGGCGCGGCACCGAGCGCGTGCGCGCCGACGGCCAACGCCTGGACTAGCAGGATGTCCTGCGATGGAACCGCGATTCTTTGACACGCATTGTCACCTTGATTTGATGCTCAGCCCCGATGCTGCAGCCAGTGAGTCGGCGGCGTTGGGTCTGGGGCTCTTTGACTGCGGGGTCGACCCACGCGACTTCGCGGCGGCAAAAAAGCGGGCCAGCCGCTACCCAAACTTTATCGCGGGCGTCGGCCTCCATCCCTGGTGGATCGCCGATGGTCGATGCGGTCCTGCCGAAGTCAATCTGCTTTGCGAAGTTGCTGCCCAAGAGCGCTACATCGGCGAGGTGGGACTCGACTTTTCCGCGCGCTTTGCCGGAAGCGAACCGCTACAAATACAGGCATTTGACCGGCTCTGCGACACACTCGTGCAGCGTTCTCTTGCCGGGCGCGTGATATCAATTCACGCCGTTCGTTCGGCAGGAACCGTACTGGACGCCCTCGAATCGCACGGATTACTCATCCCAAACCCCGACTCCCCCGTTATCATCTTCCACTGGTTTAGCGGTACTTCGGACGAACTCGTCCGCGCGCGTAATGCGGGCTGCTATTTTTCCGTCAACGAACGCATGCTCGCGTCTAAACGAGGGCGCGAATACGTACGACAGATTCCACTCGACCGTTTACTGCTCGAGACCGATGCACCGGCGGAGGCAAACACAGAAACAAGCGCGCGGTCGCTCATCAGATCGCTCACATGGACCTCAGAACGCATCGCCTCACTCAAAAACTGTGCCGCAAAGCACATCGAGTCGGCAGTTTTGGCAAATTCACGCTCTGTTTTTGGCCTTCGCTAAGCTCGGTGTGCAAAAAATGCCAAATATGAGTACTGTTGCAAATCTAGTCACATTATTTACGGCAAAATAACATCTTGATAATGCACAACTGTTCATTATCAAGATGCTTAAATCATTTTTAGCAGGTTTTAATCGCTCGCAGACACCCAACTAGGCTCTCAAAAGCTTGATTTCGCTGTTACCAAATTAGTGACAGTACTCATATTTGGCATTTTTTGCCCACGGGGTCCCGGGGAGGCGACAATTCGACTCACCGGGACTGCTCTCACCTATTCGGAAATCGGCGCTCCATGGCCCCAGGAGCCTTCCATGCCGCATACGGTCGAAGCAAACCCCGCCGCAAAGTCGAGTGCGCGCTCGATGGCCTCAGCACCATCCTCGCCACGCTTGGCGGAATCGAGATAGCACATCAGGAACGAAGTCAGGAACGAGTCGCCCGCACCCATGGTGTCCTTCATATCTGCCACGGGCTTGGCATGCTGCCGATAGTAATGCCCGCCGTCATAGGCAATGCAGCCCTCGGCGCCAGCCGTTGCGGACACAAAACATGGGCCCAGGCTCTTCACCCAGGCAAGGCGCTCGCGAATCTCATCCTCGCTCGCAGCGTCCGCAGCACTCAGGAAAGCATAGTCGACAAAGGGAGCGATTTGCTCGTAGTACTCGTCGGTCGAATCGTCCGAGAAGTCAAACGAAACCGTGATGCCCGCAGCCTTCAACTTGGGAAGTTCACGCTCGGTAAAGCAATAGTTGCCCGAATGAACCACATCGAACTGCTTCATGTACGAAAGGTCAAAGCGATCGAGGACATAGCGCGCATCGCCACGGATACCGCCCTCGTTGGAGCCAAGGAAGACACGATCACCATCAACCACAGTAACGCGTGCCGCACCGTTCTCGCCGATGAGCTGTTTGCATTTGGCAAGCTCAACGTCCTCATCCTCAAGACTCGCAATCACATGCTCAGCAGCAGCATCATTACCAAAGATGCCCATATACGCGGAGCGCGCGGCTCCGCATTTCTTGGCATATACGGCAAAGTTCACCGCATTGCCACCCGGATACATTGTGTGAATATGCTCATAGCAGTCGACGACGTTGTCGCCAAATCCCAGTGCGCTTACGTTAAACGCCATGACGCCGCTCCTCTCTCTTATGCCAACGGAACCACTGTTGCGACAGCAGTACCGCCCAGGATCTACGCGAGTTCCAGCAGCTCCGGCAGCTGGTCGATAATCTTGTCCGCGGCATCCTGGCTAAAGCCAAAGCGTTCCTCGCGCTTGGCAATAACTGTCAGGCCGGCTCGCTTGCCGGCAGTGATGCCAGGCACCGAATCCTCAACGCAGCAGCAGCGATTCGCGGGCAGCCCCAGCAGGTCCAGCGCATGCAGGTAGATGTCGGGCTCGGGCTTGCTCTCCTTAAACTGCTCGCCGCTCACCACATACTCAAAGGCATCCGACAGCCCGCACGCATTGAGCACTTCCTCGATGCTATCCATCGGAGACGAGCTAGCAAGCGCCACGCGAACGCCACGGCGCGGCAGCTCTCGAATCGTATCCACGGCGCCTGGGTTAATCAAAGCCTGATAGTCGCGCGGACGCTTATGCGCCCACTCGTCCCAACGGGCCAACGCTTCCTCGCCAGTAAAATGCCCCTTACCGGCGCGCTCAAACCAATCGACCAGCATATGCAGGAAGAACTGATGCGAGGTACCGACCTGCCCATTCAACTCCTCTTGAGTCAGATTAAGCCCAAGCTCCTTGGCAAACGCGGCAGTCTCGCCCAGGTAGTAATACTCGGTATCGACAATCACGCCGTCCATGTCAAAGATAACGGCGTCGAACGGAAATGCGGACACGGCACCCCCCTAACAAAAGGGCACCTGTAAGCAGGCGCCCGAACCATGCATTATCGGCGATTCTAACCCAGCAGCTTATCCAGCGCCACCGCAATACCGTCTTCGTTGTTATTGGCGGTCACCATCTGGGCCACAGCCTTAACCTCATCGACGGCGTTGCCCATGGCAACACCGGTGCCGGCCCACTCAATCATGGACTTGTCGTTCTGGCCGTCGCCAAACGATACGACCTCACTGGCATCGATGCCGAGCTTGGGCAGGGCACCCTCGAGCGCACGGGCCTTGTCGATACCGGGCGCCGTGTACTCAAAGTACCAGTCAGCCGTAAACATGCCCGAAAGCGTCTGCTTAAAGGGCGCATACATCTCCTCGTGATGCGCTTGCAGATAGGCCGGGTCGCCCGCAGTGAGCAGCTTGTCCACGGGATAAGCATCAGCGACCTCATGCAGGCTCTCCACCTCGCGAATCTTAAGATCGCACGCGTCGCGCTCATACTTGACGATATTCTTCTGCGAGCCGTCAGGCAGCGTGATCATGCAATGGTACGAGTCCTCGACGTGCAAATCGCGACCGAGCGAAATCATAGGGATCACGTCAAAATTACGCAGGTGATCAATCAGGCGATGCAATTCGTCGGCAGGCATAGCCTGATCGAACAGCACCTCGTCGGTCTGGGCATCGACGACGTGAGCGCCGTTAAAGGCCACCAGCAGACCGTCATGGTTTTGAAGGTCGAGCTCCTGCGCCAAGGCGTGCAGCCCCCATGCGGGACGGCCCGAAGCCAAAATGAGCTTAATGCCCGACTCCTGCGCCGCGAGCAGCTTCTCGCGCGTACGCGGGCTAATCACTTTCTGGTCGTTGGTGAGCGTACCGTCGATATCCATCGCGATGGCTTTGATTGCCATATATGCCTCCTTGCATCTTTTTATCGCGCACTATCTTATCCGAGCCGGGGCACGTTCGCACAGCACGCGTATGACGGTTGCAAAACCACCCCATTTGAAACAAACGCAAAAAAGTACTTGCAAAGACGCGTTCCGACATATAAGTTGATAAAAGACCGCCGTTGCGGTTTTAAGTAGATCGAGCATATGAAATTTCAGTTTTTAGCGTGTAAGAGAAAGAAGATCGGCAAAGTACAACCCCAAACGCAATGACAACTTAATGAGGTAACTGCCACATGTGAGGCGCCCAGGGCATTGCTGTCTCGATTTTGAGTACGATGCCTTCCGCCTTGCATGGGCCGTTCCATCCCGCCCCTGCAGCAACTGCCTCACGGGCTCATTGAAAACCGCATAGCACCCCAACGCCAGCACATCACCCACGGCAAGCACATCACTCACGACAACCAACACATCAACAAACAGCACGAACATCAACCGATTGGAGAAGCTATGACAAATCACCACGCTGAAAACGGCGATAAGAAAAGCATTCTGGATGCCCGCATTGAGCGAGCATATGCAAACGAATATGACGCCGCCTTTGCCGCCGCGACCATCAAGAACTACGCGTCGCTACCGCTCGCGACGATCTTGGCCGACCACCCTCAACTGCTGAAGCGCTGCACAAAGATCATGGGCGACCCCGACATTCGCAAGCTGACAGACCCCTATGCCCCAAAACGCGACAACGATTCGTACGTTCTTACCGTAGGCTGCCTAGCCCATATGCTTACGGCGCTCGACACGAAACTCAAGCTCGAATGGGAACCCGACGATCGTCATGAACTCGAAAGCAAGCGGAACACCCTGCGCACCGCACTGTTCCTTCCGTTGGACGGCCTCAAGCGCTGCAACGTCGAGCTCAATACACAGGCGCGACAAAAGCCCGGGACCACGGGGCAGAAAACTCCAAGACCCCATGCGGCCATCGTCGACCGCAACCGATATAACCGCATGACCGCGCACTTTTCTGCCGAGGGAGCAGCCATAAGGACGCTGATCGACCTGCTGTGCCTCCTGAGCATCAACGAGCTATTTGAGGGCTATCTCGCCCTTGTTCCCGCGACGGCACCCAAGTCGGTAACAAAGATCATCGAGACCTGCAGACGCCAGTTTGAGCGCCATCGCAATGGCAGCGAGATGAACGCCAGCATCGCGCAGTACTACGCGGCTCATTACAAAAATGACGGATGTGCCCCTGTCGAGCATCAGCTGCGGCTCGCCTACACCACGCCCGTCGCAACGCTCCATCGCTTTGGAGCCCTTGGCGCTTGCGAGCCGCACGGACAGGCAGCCTGCCCCACAACCGAGCTCGATCTCAGGCTCGGACGAACCCTGTAGCCCGCCAGCCCCTCCGCGGGCAACAATCCTATTCCACAACACAACCAACAGAAAGGAGTCCTCATGGACACCAATCATTCCCCCATCATCAGCCCCCTCACCATGCGTGAATCCGCCCGAGGTATCACGCTCACCAGCATTTACGATGAGATGCTCGCCCGTCGCGAGCTCTCCGTCATGGGAAACATCGAAACCCCGATGGCCCACGACCTATGCCAGCAGATCCGCCTGCTCGATGCCACCGACCCCAGCCGCCCCATCACCATATTTGTCGCCAGCGCCGGCGGAAGCGTGCGATCGGGTCTTGCGATCTATGACGCCATGCGCCTCGCATCGTGCCCCATCCGCACCGTCTGCCTGGAATTCGCCGCGTCCATGGGCGCCGTGATTTTTATGGGCGGCGACGATCGCCGTATGGCGCCCCATGCAGAGCTCATGATTCACGACCCACTGATCCCCCAGGGGGCAGGCGGCTCGGCACTTGCGCTGCAGGAAACCAGCCGGCGTCTCATGCAGACCCGCAAGACCCTCACGCAAATCCTCTCGGACCGCAGCGGCCTCACGCCCAAGCGCATCCAGTCCCTCACTGCAAAAGACACCTACCTTTCGGCCGAGCGCGCCGTCGAGCTCGGCTTTGCCCACGAAATCCTCTCGACCACCAAGGAGGTCGCCCATGTCTAACCTCGCCAGCCGCCTCGCCGCATCTGAGTCCGCATCGTCCACCATCCTCGCCAAGGATCGAACGCTTTCCTGCGACACCCGCCAAACGGGACTCAACAACAATGCACTTGTGATCGGCCCCTCGGGAGCCGGCAAGACCCGAAACGTCCTCAAGCCCAACCTACTGCAAATGAACGCAAGCTACATCGTGCTCGACACCAAAGGCACGCTCTGTCGCGAAGTGGGACCCGTGCTGGCAGCCCACGGTTACCGCGTGCAATGTCTCAACTTCGCCGACCTCAACACCGTCCCGGCCCTTGCGCCCGGCATCGAGCGCTGCGGCTACAACCCCCTGAGGCACATTCGCCGCAAGGCGGACGGCAGGCCCAACCAGCAGGACATCCTCTCGGTGGCAAAGGCCATCTGCCCCATCGAGGACAACAACCAGCCTTTTTGGGATCATGCGGCGGCAAACCTGCTGTCGTGTCTTATCGCCTACGTCACCGAACAGCTACCCGCCGACGAGCAGACGATCAGCTCGGTCATCAAGCTGATCGAGCACCTGCAGGACGGTGCCACGGGTCGATTGTTTGACGACCTGATCACGACCGACCCCCAAAGCTATGCCCTCTCGCTATGGCGGCGCTACGCCATTACGCAAAATGCCGAGCGCATGCACGCGAGCATCGTCGGCATCCTTGCCGAAAAGGTCATGTGTCTGGGATTCGACGGTGCGGCACAGCTCTATCGTGAGTGCCATCAGGTGGACTTCGCTTCCATGGGACACACCCCCTGCGCCCTGTTTGTAACCGTGAGCGATATTGACCGCAATCTCGATCCGCTGACCGGCCTCTTTATTTCGCAGGCGTTTATGGGCCTCATTCGTGAGGCCGATAGGCAGCCCGACGGCAGCCTGCCCGTGCCCGTGCGCTTTATGCTCGATGACTTCGCAAATCTGCAGATCCCCCAGATCGACAACGTGCTCTCGATTATCCGAAGCCGCAACATCTGGGCAACGCTGCTGCTGCAGTCGACCAACCAGCTCGATGCGCTCTATGGCGAGGCACGTGCACGCTCCATCATGGGCAACTGCGACACGCATCTGGTGCTGGCGTTCCAGGATCCCGAGAGTGCCCGGGTGTTTTCCGACCGCGCCGACGCGCTGCCCAGCACGCTCATGGCGACGCCGATCGATCGCTCGTGGCTCTTTGTGCGCGGCCACACTCCCGAACAGGTCGAGCGCTTTAGGCTCGAAGACCATCCGCTCTACGGGGAGCTGCCCGAGGCGCAGCGAGGCCATGCGGAGGCCGAGCTCTAGACGCAGGGCCCTCGCAGCACGCGACGCTCCGGCGAAGATCCTTAAAGGCCGTGCGCCCCGGGGCCACGGCAAAGCAAAGGGGCCCGCATCCGATGGGATACGGGCCCCTGGCTATAAGGCGCGATGCGTTAACAGCAGCGACTACTTGCGGTGTGCGCGATAGAACTCGATGAGCGCCTGGGTCGAAGCGTCCTGCTCGGCCTTGGCGGCGTCGTCATGGAAGGCTGGAGTGATCTGCTTGGCAAGCTGCTTGCCCAGCTCGACGCCCCACTGGTCGTAGGAGTCGATGCCCCAGACCGTGCCCTCGACAAACGTGATGTGCTCGTACAGGGCGATGAGCTCGCCGAGTGCGAACGGGGTCAACGTGTCGCCAAAGATCGAGGTCGTCGGACGGTTGCCCTCAAAGCAGCGGGCCGGGACGATCTGCTCGGGCGTGCCCTCGGCGCGCACCTCATCGGCCGTCTTACCAAAGGCGAGCGCCTTGGTCTGGGCCAGGAAGTTGCCCAGGAACAGCTCGTGCACGTCCTGGCCGCTGTCGGTCGCAGGGTTGGCGGTATTGGCGAAGGCGATGAAGTCGGCCGGAACCACCACAGTGCCCTGGTGCAGCAGCTGATAGAAGGCATGCTGGCCGTTGGTGCCGGGCTCGCCCCAGAAGATCTCACCGGTATCGGAGGTCACAGCGCTGCCGTCCCAGCGGACGTGCTTGCCGTTGGACTCCATGGTGAGCTGCTGCAGGTAGGCCGGGAAACGATGCAGGTACTGGCAGTACGGAAGCACGGCGTGGCTCTTGGAGCCGAAGAAGTTGACGTACCAGACGTTGAGCAGGCCCATCAGTGCGACGGCGTTGCTCTCGAGCGGCGTGTTGCAGAAGTACTCGTCGATGGCGTGGAAGCCCTCGAGGAACTGCTGGAAGCGCTCAGGGCCGAGCACGACGATCAGCGACAGGCCCACGGCGGAGTCGACGGAGTAGCGGCCGCCGACCCAGTTCCAGAAGCCGAAGGCGTTGGCGGGGTCGATACCGAAGGCCTCGACCTTCTCGAGTGCGGTGGAGACAGCGACGAAGTGCTTGGCCACGGCCTCGGCGTTCTGCTCCTCGGAGCCGTCGATGGCGCCCTGAGCCTTGAGCTGCTCGAGCATCCAGGTCTTGACCTCGCGAGCGTTGGTGAGGGTCTCGAGCGTGGTGAAGGTCTTGGAAACGATAATCACGAGCGTGGTCTCGGGATCGAGGCCGCGGAGCTTCTCTGCCTGATCGTTGGGGTCGATGTTGGAGATATAGCGGCAGTCGATACCGGCGTCGGCGTAGGGACGCAGAGCCTCGTAGGCCATGACCGGGCCCAGGTCGGAGCCGCCGATGCCGATGGACACCAGGTGCTCGATCTTCTTGCCGGTAACGCCCTTCCACTCACCGGAGCGAACGCGCTCGGCGAAGGCATACATGCGGTCGAGGACCTCGTGCACGTCGGCGACGACGTCCTGGCCGTCGACGATGAGCTGGCCCTTCTCGGTTGCGGGGCGGCGCAGCGCGGTGTGCAGAACGGCGCGGTCCTCGGTGGTATTGATGTGCTCGCCGGAGAACATGGCGTCGCGGCGCTCCTCGAGCTTCACCTCGCGGGCAAGATCGCACAGCAGCTTGACGGTCTCATCGGTCACCAGGTTCTTGGACAGATCGAAGTGAAGGTCGCCGGCGTCAAAGCTCAGCTTGTTCACGCGCTCGGCATCGGCGGCGAACCAGGCCTTGAGGTCGATACCCTCGGCCTCGAGCTTCTCCTGATGAGCCTCGAGCGCCTTCCAAGCGGCAGTCGACGTAGCATCGATAGGTGCGGCAACAGTTGCCATAGAGTCCTCCTCAACATACGGGCGCACACCTCCATGCGCCCGGATAATCAGACGACCCTATTCTAGCGCAGGTCAAGACCGTAATCAGCGAGCGTTGCCAATCCGCCCCCAAACGGCGACCGACCAAAAAGGGACAGGTCAATTTTGGCAGGTCAAACGCTTTACCTACAAAAATTAACCTGTCCCTTTATGGCAAATATCAGGCCGCGGCGCAGACGCTACCGAGCAACTCTCGCAGAGGAGACCCAATGCCCTCAAGCAGTTCGGGAGCGATAATGGCAAAAACGGGAACCTCGCCGGCTCCCACGACGGCAGGCACCTTGCCCTCCGAGACAATACATCCATAAGGAACAAAACCGTCTTCGCCGGCATCGAGCGCCGCCATGCGACGCGCGAGTTCGCGCGCAAAGCCGGCAGTATCGGCATCGCCGATCGCCAGGACAAAGTCCACGCCTTCGTCGGTCGCCAGGGCCACGGCCTCGTCGATCAGCTCGTCTCCCCCATCGCCAACCGAGCCGCAGCGGAAAAGCACGCGCTCGAGCAGAGCTCGATCAACCGAGCCAAGTGCCGCCGAGACAAGCTCATCGCGCGTATGCTTGTCACCGCCCAGCACGACCAGCGCCTTGGTGCCACCGTAGTGAGCGACCAATCGTCCGCACCAGCGAGCCACGTCTCCATCCGCAACAAGGCGCGTCGGCATACCAAACCCATAGTTGACCATTATCCCCACAACCCTTCCGTGCTTTATGGTGGTATCGATCGTTAGGCTCATGCTACGAAGCGAGGTTTTCCGAGCTGTTTCGCACTCTTTAGAGCTGCGTTAAAACCCGATGCGGCCGCACGACCGTACCTGCCAAAAAGGGACAGGTTTTGACGGTGTCCGGACGAGCGGCTATTATCGAACATGTATTCGATAAGAACATGTGTTTGATGGGAGGACGCGTGGGGCACGAGCGTCACACCTATATCTGCATCGACCTCAAGACGTTTTACGCTAGCGTCGAGTGCGTTGACCGTGGGCTTAACCCGCTCACCACCAACCTGGTCGTTGCCGACGAATCGCGCGGGCGCACGACCATCTGTCTCGCTATCACGCAGGCCATGAAAGACCTCGGGATACATAACCGCTGCCGTTTGTTCGAGATTCCCGACGGCATCGACTACATCACGGCCGTACCGCGCATGCAGCACTATATGGAGGTGTCGGCGCAAATCTACGGCATCTATCTGGAATACGTGAGTCCGCAAGACATTCACGTCTACTCAATTGACGAGTGCTTTATCGACGTGACACCCTATCTGGACCTCTATCACACCGATGCGGAAGGCTTCGCCTGCATGTTGCGCGACGAGGTCCTGGCACGCACCGGCATCACGGCGACGGTCGGCATCGGCCCCAACCTATTCCAGGCCAAGGTTGCACTCGATATCACCGCCAAGCACGTGCCCAGTCGCATCGGAAAACTCGACGACGAGACCTTTCGCAAGGAGATCTGGCCCCATCGCCCCATCACCGACATCTGGGGCATCGGCCCCGGCGTGGCGGCCCGTCTCGAGAAATACGGCGTCTACGATCTGATGGGCGTCGCGGCGCTCGACGAAAACCTGCTTTACGACGAGCTCGGCGTCAATGCCGAGTATCTCATCGACCACGCCTTTGGGCGCGAGCCGACAACCATCGCCGATATTCAGGCCTATCGCCCGCAGGCAACCTCAACAACCACGGGGCAAGTGCTATCGAAAGGCTATGCCTATGAGCAAGCCTACACCGTCTTGCGCGAGATGGTCGACAACGCTGTGCTGGACTTAGTCGATAAGCACGTGGTCTGCGACAGCATCTCGCTCTTCGTGGGTTATGCGAGCGAACGAGCCGACATACGCCGTCTCGACGCTAGCGGCACAGCGCAATATGTGGACGGATGCGGGCATTTGCGTTCGAGCACGTCGAGCATCGAACCCACCGCAACCGCCGGCCCCAAGCTCGCACCCCGCGCGCCCAAGCCCGTCCAGCGCGATGACGAACGGCGCCGCCTGGTGCGCGAAGCACAGGCAATCGACGGCATCTTTGTGGGAGAGCACGGCGGCAAACCGCGTGGCGGCTATGCTGCGCTGTTCGCGCATTCCAATGCATCCCGCAAGCTGCCCGAGCGCACCAATTCGTTTAAGAAGATCATGGGCTATTTCGATGAGCTCTGGGCGCAGACTGTCGATCCCAAACGACCGGTCAAACGTATCAACCTGGGCTTTGGCAACCTCATGCCCGAGGAATTTGCCACCATCAACCTATTTAGCGATGTTAAGGCCGATGAGCGCGAGCGCGACCTGGCGCGCGCCGTCCTGGCCGTAAAGGGTAAGTACGGCAAGAACGCACTCGTCAAGGGATTAAGCTTTACCGCCGGCGCCACCGCACGCGAACGCAACGCTCAGGTAGGAGGACATCGTGCCTAAGTCCCAACAACAGCCGATGCGGCCGCCGACGCCTTTTGAACGTCTAGCGGACCCCGAGGGAAGACGTCGCTCCGCCGACCCCAAGCTCACCGCCAACGGCGCCATCCGCGCCGGCCGTGCCGCGCAGTTTATGCCCTTTGCCGCCCTCACGGGATACTACGAGCTTGTGCGCAAACAAGAGATCACTGTTGAGCCCAAATGCGAACTCACAGAAGAAAAAGCCCTCGAGCTTTCGAAAAAGCTCGAGGGCCTCAAACGCGGCGACCTGGTGCGCGTCACCTATTACGATATGTACGGCTATCGTAGCCGCACGGGCATTCTCGACGAAGTGTTACCCGCATTCAAGCTGCTCAAACTCAGGGATATCGCCATCGACTTCGACGACATCCAGGACATTGAGCTACGCGGACGAGCCTAGCGACGAGAACGCTTGCGCAAGACGAGAGCAATGCCAAGCACTGCG
>CABUTP010000022.1 GCA_902494545.1 uncultured Collinsella sp.
GGGGAAGGTCCTCTCCCTCGGCCATGCGGCCAAGCAGAATCGCGGTTACGGGACGCAGGTCCTCGGGCACCGTCACCTTAAGGTTGTCACGTGGGCTCTGGACGCAGCGGACGCGCCCACCCATGCGCTCGACCAGCGACGAATCATCGGTACCGATAAAGCCCTCGGCAATGGCTGCAGCGTGGGCGCGCTTCATAGCATCGACGCTAAAGATCTGCGGCGTCTGCGCTGCCCAGTAGAGCTCACGCGGCGGCGTCTCGACGATATTATCGCCGTCGACGATTTTGAGCGTGTCGATCGCAGGCTGACCGCACACGACACCGTCGAGCGAGCGGTCGCCCACGAGCACGTCGATAGCGTGATCGATGGCCTCGGTGGTAATGAGCGGACGAGCGCCGTCGTGAATGGCGACATATTCGAAACCCGCCGGAACCGCATGCACGCCGGCACGGGTGGAATCCTGACGGGTATCGCCGGCATCGGCAAAGCTGATGGGCGTGTCATAGTCAAACGGGTCGATGGCCAGGCGGCGCATCTCGGCACGGCGCTCGGCAGGGCAAACCACGACGATGTGGCCGACCTTGTCGCTCCGATCGAACGCGCGGATGGACCAGCTCATGAGCGGACGGCCCGCCACGTTAACGAGCTGCTTGCCGCCGGGATTTCCAAAGCGCTGGCCGCTGCCGCCGGCAACGACCACGGCGCATACGGGCGCCATTATGCGTTCCCCTGTTTGGTGCCCTTCATGCGGTACAGCGAGTCCGCAAGAATGGCAGGGTTGTTGACGCCAAAGTCGCCCAAGCGCTCCGGATCCTCGCTGATGTCGTCCATGAGCTCCTGCAGCGAGCCGTACTCGTCGACGATCTTCTCGGCCACGCCGTCGCGCACGACGGACACGCGCGAAAGCGTGCGCAGGCCCAGCGGCGTCATGACGGAGTCCTCGTCCAGGTCGTCGTAACCCAGAACCGCCGCCACATGCTGTGGGTCGGACAAGTCCTTAGGCGTCATGCGAGCGAGCTCGGCGCGAATCTTCTCGGCGTTTGCCTCGGAGGAATCGCTCGCGTAGTCGCGGATCATCAGGTCATACTCGGTATCCATGCTGGAGCCGGCGAGCTGCTCGAGCTGCATCTGCACGAGCTTGCCCTGGTTGCCCAGCTTGACGATGCAATCCTTAAGCTCAGTCTTTGCCTGCTGCATGATCTCGAAGCTCGAGAAAATACCGGTAATGTCGGCGAGCGTAACGTAGTCATCGAGCTCGAGGGCCGTCAGGCGCAGCAGGGAGCGATCGAGCGACTGACGGGTAGTCTGGAGCGTGGCGACGAGCTGGTTGACCGAGCTCATGATGGTGGTGACAGGCTGAATCTCGTAGCTCTTGCCGTGAACGTACACGTTAACGACGGCACGACGGGCCGAGACCGAGATCACGATGGCATCGGTGAGCACCGACATGCGAGCGGCGGTGCGGTGACGCATGCCCGTCTCGCTCGTGGCAAGCGAGGGGTCGGGATTGAGGTGGAAGTTGGCGCGCAGGATCTGGGTGAGGTCGCCGTCAATGACGATGGCACCGTCCATCTTGGAGAGCTCGAACAGACGGTTCGAGGTGAACGAAATGTTGAGCGGGAAGCCGTCGTTACCGGCAGCAAGCACGTTTTCGGTGTCGCCGACGCAGATAAGGGCACCCAGGTGACCGGCGATGATCATGTCGAGGGCGGTGCGGATCGGCTGACCAGGTGCCGTCAGGCGGATGGCCTGTTCCATACGCTTTTGCAGCTCGTTCTTATCCAAGGCATCGCTCCCATCGTATACGCTCCATAAACGCTAATTAGTTTCTCACGGTTTGTCCCTGCGGCGCTTGCGAAATCCGATGCTTACAGAATGAGCGAACACAGCTTAGGTAGCTCATTTGGGACGGGGCTCTCTTGACTGCTCATGTGGTAGCATCGGGTCTCATATAAATGAGGGAGTAGTCGCGTAATCGGGCTCGCCCGCAGAGAGGGAGCCAGACTATGGGACTCGCAGAGTTCGTGCTGCTCGCCGTTGGCCTTTCGATGGACGCTTTTGCCGTATCCATCTGCAAGGGCCTTGGCATGAAGAAAATCAACCTTAAAGTCGCCGTAGTGCTCGGCCTGTTCTTTGGCGGCTTTCAGGCCGGCATGCCCGTAATCGGATGGGCGCTCGGCAGTCAATTCATGGGCATCATCGGACCCATCGACCATTGGATCGCCTTTATCCTTTTGGCCTTTATCGGCGGCAAAATGCTGTGGGAAGCCTTTTCCGAAGACGAAGATGAGGACGAAGGCGACGACAAGGATGCCGAAAAAATCGACCTGGGCGAGTACCTGATCCTCGCCATCGCCACCTCAATCGATGCGCTCGCCGTGGGCATCTCGTTTGCGGCGCTCTCGGTTGACATCGTTCCCGCTGTATCGCTTATCGGCGTCACAACGTTTATCTTCTCCGTCGCCGGCGTAGCAATCGGCCACACCTTTGGCGCGCGCTACGAAAAACCCGCCACCGTCGTGGGCGGCGTCGTGCTCATCCTCATCGGGCTTAAGATCCTGCTTGAGCATCTGGGGATTTTGGCGCTGTAACGCCAAACATAATCGCTCAAAACTCAACGCCAGCACAAGGCCTCATGCAGAGTTTTGCATAATGCCTATTCGTGCAGACTTTTGCATGTCATACTAATATGCAAAAGTCTGCACGTTAGGAGACCGCCGTGGATACCCTTCCCATCACCACACCGCGCCAAGCTGGCGTCTACGTGCGCCGAGCACGTGAGTCGCAGGGAATCACCCGTGCGACTCTCGCTAAAAAAGCCGGTGTTTCGGAGCGCCTGCTCGCATCGCTCGAGCTGGGCGACGCCACGGGTATTCGGCTCGACAAGTTGCTGACGATTTTCAATGCTCTTGGACTGGCACTCGCCGCTCAAGGGGATATCGGCGAAGCGAAAAACGAGCGACCAGTCGACGCCCCGCATGCCAATCCGCTGCCTCGCAGCATCCCTAGGCGCCATCACGCTCAACGTCCTCATCATCGCAACCGTCGTAGTACCGCCATTCCGGCTCTTGCAGATGTCCCCTTTACATCCGCACTCTACGACGAGGTCTTCGCCGATTTCGCCATGTCCAATCTCGGAGTCTCGATTGCCGCAAACGTATCTAACCAAACCAAGCCCGAAGGGAAATAGCCAATGGCCAGAACATCACTTCGGACCATTATTTGCGGCGTACCTGCGGGAACGCTCACGCAAGATGAGAACGGTCTTATCAGCTTTACCTACGATCATGACTATGACGGGCCAGCCCTATCGACCAACATACCCGTATCGAATCGCACATACGGACAACAGGTCATGAATCCGTACCTGTTTGGCCTTCTACCCGACAGCGAGGACCAACGAAAAGCGATTGCCGCCGAATTCGACGTTAGGCCCAACAATCCCGTTGCGTTGCTCAGCCATATCGGACTCGACTGTCCGGGCGGAGTGCAGTTTTGTGCCGAAGAAGATGCCGATGCCGTCCTGCATCGCGCTGGCGAATACCGCCCTATAGACGACCACGAAATTGCTCTCCGTCTCAAGTCGATCAGAGATGACCGCGATGCATCGTGGATGGGTCTAGATGAAAGTTGGTCACTCGGAGGCAATCAGGGCAAGTTCGCGCTCGCGTTCATAAACGGCCGCTGGTGCGAATGCATGGGCTCCTCGCCCACGACGCATATTTTCAAAAATGGCGTTATCGGATTTAAACTCGAGGCTCTCAATGAGTTTGTCTGCATGAAAAGCGCCCAGCGCGCCGGCATCGCAACGGCAAACGTCGAATATCGTATGTTTGAGGACGAACCTGCCCTCATTGTTGAGCGCTATGACCGCGTGAAAGTCAAAGACGGAACGATCAGGCGCCTACATCAAGAAGACCTCTGTCAGGCACTTGGGGTGATGCCCGCCCAAAAGTACACGGCAGACGGCGGCCCGACCACCCGCGACATTCAAGAGCTCCTCGTAAATACGAGCCACCATCAACTTAACCTGTATCTGTTTACGCAGATACTGTTCTTCAACGCCATTATCGGCGCACCGGATGCGCATGCGAAAAACTATTCCCTGCTCCTTGGAAACGACGGCGCAGCCATGATGGCTCGAATGTACGATGTCGCGTCGGGTTTGGCGTATGAGCGCATGCGCCGCCGGGCGCGCCTCGCCATGAGCGTTGGCGGCGAAAATCGTGTGGGGCGCATCGGTCCAGGCGCTATCCGCCGATACCACGGTATGGGCGACCCCGCACTGGAGGCGGCGCTCACCGATGCCGGGCTATCCGAGAAGTTTTGCTTTGCGACCATGATGGACCTCGCCTACGAGGTGCCCATTTGCATGGAAGAGGTCATGGACGAATACGCCGACCTGCCCGGCATGGCGGACCTGCGCGAGCATATGCTCGGCCCCGTCCGCGAAAACTGCCAGCGCACCCTCGACCTCATCAAGGCGGATATGGGCTAGACGCCAATCAATTTCCCATTTCCCAAAAGAAGAGAGGGGGCACCTGTCGCAAAAGACCGGGTGTCCCCTCTCGTAATGTCATTTGCAATCCGCTAGCACGTGGCTCGGACTGCTGCTAACGCAATCTTTACGCAGCGAGGCGCTTGAGGACGTCGATGAGCAGCTCGTAGAAGCGCTCGGCAGAAGCGAGCTCCATGCTCTCGTCCGGGGTGTGGACATCGGAGAGCGTCGGGCCCACGGCGATGGCGTCCAGGCCGTGCAGGGCCTCGGCAAACAGGCCGCACTCAAGGCCGGCATGGATGGACTCGATGCGCAGCTCGGAGCCAAAGAGCTCACGATAGCTCTCGACAAAGATGTCGCGGACCGGCGAATGCTCGGCATAGCTCCAGCCGGGATACTCGAACTCAAACTTGGCGTCGAAGCCCAGGACATCGGCCAGCGTCTGCAGGCGGTCCTTGAACTCGTTCTGCAGCGAGGTGATCGAGGAGCGCGGGGACAGCATGATCTTGACCTGGTCGTCAGAGGTGGCAACCACGCCGATGTTGGAGGAAACCTCGACGGAGCCGTCGGTAGCGACGTTGCGGCGGATCACACCGTTGGGGGCAAGACGCAGGGCGTGGATGAGGGCAAGCGCGGACTTCTGGTCCATGGCCTCGACCTCGGCGTCGTCGGCAATCTCGACGGTGCAGGTAAAGCCGGGGTCGAAGACCTCGAGCTCGGCAGTGACGTCGGCGATGATGCCCTTTGCAATCTGGGCCGCTGCCTCGGCGGCAGCGTGGTCGGCGTAAACCAGCTCGGCCTTGCACTCACGGTTGATGGCGTTGTCCTTAGTGCCGCCGTTAAAGCTGACGATGGCGGGCTCGCCGGCGACCATCAGGCGGTCGATGATGCGGGCCATGATGAGGTTGCCGTTGCCGCGCTCCAGGTTGATGTCGGCGCCGGAGTGACCACCCAGCAGACCGGAGATCTCGAGCGTGAGGGTGCTGCCGGTCTTGTGCTCGCGCACGATGGGGCAGGTGTAGGTAACGACGACGCCGCCGGCGCAGCTGACGGTGGCCACGCCCTCCTCCTCGGAGTCGAGGTTGATCATGGTGCGGGCGCTGATCTGGGACTTGTCGAGCGTCTCGGCGCCGACCAGGCCGGTCTCCTCGTCGGTGGTGAACACGCACTCGAGGGCCGGATGAGCAATCGAATCGTCGTTGAGCACGGTAAGCATCAGAGCGACAGCAATGCCGTTGTCGGCGCCCAAGGTGGTGCCGTTAGCTGTGAGGACGCCATCCTTGACGACCAGATCGATACCATCGGTCGTAAAGTCGTGCTCAACGGAGCCCAACTTGTCGCACACCATGTCGATGTGGCCCTGCAACATGACGGCCGGAGCATTCTCGGCGCCGGCAGAAGCGGGCTTGCGAATGATGACGTTGTAGACCTCGTCCTGATACACGTCGAGGCCGCGCTCCTTGGCAAACGCAACCAGGAAATCGCTGATGCCCTTCTCGTTGCCAGACCCACGGGGGATCGCGCTGACCTCCTCAAAGAAATGGAACAGCTGGGCGGGCTCGTAGCCGGTAATCTTGTAGTCCATGGTGCCTCCTTGGCGCAACTGGTTAGACAGTAAGACATGCGACTTGTATATTCCCAGACTTTGCGTGCATAAACCAGTCGAAAACGCCGAGCGCCCTCGCATCATCGGCTAACGGTGAGGAAACGTCACTTTATCAAGATAAAGCAGCTTAGACGGGCCGCGCCGAAGGGACGTTGGACCCTTCAACCAGCCTCAACGCCTGTTGAACGTTAATGCATACACCATTGGTATGTTTAATAAGGTTTTTGTCCTCCGTCACGACGTAATCGGCATCAATGCGATTGGCGACGCCCAGCATCAGGTCGTCCTCGAAGTCGTTGTGATGATACTTGAACACAAAGGAGTCGAAGACCTCGTCTGCACCGACCGGCGCGATGAGGGCGAGCTCGCGCATCTGCCGAACGCATGCCCAGGCCGTTTCGTCCGCCGCCGCAATGGCGTTATCGCTCAGCGAACCATTCTTCCTTCGGCACTCCCTCTTAATCGCCGCCGAGACAAGATACGAGACATCTTTGACCGAAAGAGACGAGGCAAACAGGGCAATCTGCTCCGAGACATCGGCAATCTCGAATAGACGGGCGACATCCGCTGTCCGGTCCGACCTTCCAGAAAAGTAATCCATCCATACGTTGGTGTCGATGAGCAACTTGAGAATGCCGTCTGCACTCATAGCTCCACCCACTCGGGATAGCGCTCCGCCATTGCTTCCTCATAGAGGTCATCGTAGTCACCCGAGAGGTCGGGAACAGGGATGCCGTATTTGAGGCACGCATCGCGCACGATGTGGCTGCCCTGCGTAACCCTTGATTCCACCGACGCAGTCGCTGGCACGTTAGAGCTCGGTACCGCAATCCCCGATCTCGAGGGCATGCATCCGTTGACGACCAGATATTCCCAAAGTGTCCGCACCGCTTGAGACGGCGTCATGCCGATATGCGCCAGCACGGCGTCCCCAGCCTCTTTGAGCTGGCGATCTATGCGCACGTTCATCTGAACTGGCCGCGTATCGAGTATTGACGTAGGCATATCAGCTCCTTTGCTATACGTATCTTTGAATTTAGTATAGCACGAAAGATATGAGCGCATTTCCACGGAAATGGGGGCGCTTTCTCATCGGAAACGCCCCCATCTTGCAAGGTTATGCTCAATCCCTACAGCGCGCCGGAACCAGCTTGCATCATGCCGCCGGGGCCCGAGGTCACGCCGCCGCTCACGGGCGCGGCGTTGCCAGTGTGCGGTGCCGCCGGGACGGTATCGCCGCCGAGCGCGCCGGCAGGACGCGGTGCCGGGATCTCGCCCGTGCCATGGCTAAAGACAAACTTGCCATCGGCCACGTCGCACAGGACGGTATCGCCCTCGCCCCACTCGCCGGCCAGAAGCTCCTCGGACAGTGGGTCCTCGATGAGCTTTTGAATAGCACGGCGCAGCGGACGCGCACCGTTGGTGAGGTCGGTACCCTCGGCCACGATCTTGTCGTACGCCGCATCGGTGAGCTTGATGTTCATGCCGTTGGCAATCAAACGCTGACGTAGGTCGTCCACCAGCAGGTGCGCGATCTTGGTGAGATTCTCGCCCGAGAGCTTCTGGAACACCACAATGTCGTCGATGCGGTTGAGCAGCTCGGGGCGGAACAGGCGCTTGAGCTCGCCCATCGCGCGACCGCGGATCTCGCTCGACGTGAGACCCTGCTCGCCGGTAGTGCCAAAGCCAACGCTCGCATCCTGCGCAATCTCGCGGGCGCCCACGTTGGACGTCATGATGATCACGGTGTTGCGGAAGTCGACCGTCTTGCCCTGGCTATCGGTCAGGCGGCCCTCCTCCAGCACCTGCAGCAGGATGTTGAAGATATCGGGGTGCGCCTTCTCGATCTCGTCGAACAGCACGACCGAGTACGGGTGACGACGAACGGCCTTGGTGAGCTGGCCGCCCTCGTCGTGACCGACGTAACCAGGAGGGCTACCGATGAGCTTGGAGACCTCGAACTCGCTACCGAATTCGGACATATCGAAGCTGATGAGCGCATCCTTGCTGCCAAAGAGGTACTCGGCGAGCGTCTTGGCGAGCTCGGTCTTGCCCGTGCCGGTGGGACCCAGGAAGATAAAGCTGCCGCCGGGGCGACGCGGATCCTTGAGCGGCGAGCGGCTGCGGCGCACGGCCTTGGCAACTGCCTCGACAGCCTCATCCTGACCGATGATGCGCGTCTTGAGCACGCTTTCGGCCTGCAGCAGGCGACGGCTCTCGCTCTCGGTAAGCGAGGACACCGGCACGCCCGAAGTCACGGACACGATGTCGGCAATCTGGCTCACGTCGATGGTGAGCGGGCTGGCGTCGAGCTCGGCCGTCCAGGCGGCCTTGGCCTCGGCGAGCTCGATCTCGGCAGCCTTCTGCTGCTCGGTGATCTCAGCGGCCTTGTTCATATCGTCGCTCTCGGTGGCCTCCTGTGCGGCAGCCTTGAGCTCCTCGATGCGATGTTCGGCCTCGCGCACCGGCTCGGGCGCGCGATTCGCGGCGATGCGAGCGCGAGCACCGGCCTCGTCGATGAGGTCGATGGCCTTATCGGGCAGGAAGCGATCCTGGATGTAGCGGTTGGAAAGGTTCGCGGCGGCCTCGATAGCACCCTGCGTATAGCGCACATGGTGGTGCTCCTCGTAGCGCGGCTTGAGCGCGGTCAGGATCTTGACCGTGTCCTCGACGCTCGGCTCCTCGACATCGATGGTCTGGAAGCGACGCTCGAAGGCCGGGTCCTTGGTGAGGTACTTGCGGAATTCCTCGGCCGTGGTGGCACCAATAATCTGGAAGGCACCGCGCGCGAGCACGGGCTTGAGCATGGAGCTCGCGTCGATGGAGCCCTCGGCAGAGCCGGCACCGATGATGGTGTGCATCTCGTCAATAAACAGGATGACGTCGTCAGCTTCGGTGGCCTCCTGGATCACGTTCTTGAGGCGCTCCTCAAACTCACCGCGATACTTGGCGCCCGCAACGAGGCCCGGCAGGTCGAGCGTCCAGATGTTCTGGTTCATAAGGTTCTCGGGCACGTTGCCAGCTGCAATCTGCTGAGCCAGACCCTCGACGATGGCCGTCTTGCCCACGCCGGGGTCGCCCAGAATGAGCGGGTTGTTCTTGGTGCGGCGCGAAAGGATCTCCATCATGCGCTGGACTTCCTTTTCGCGACCAATTACAGGGTCGAGCTCGCCGTCGCGCGCCTTCTGCGTGAGGTTGGTCGCGAACTGCTTGAGCGTATCGGTGCCACTCCCCTTTTGCTGAGAGGCATCCGAGCCGCTAAAGAACGGCAGGCCCGCACCGGGACGCCCGGCACCGGCACCGGCGAGCGGACGCTTCTTGTCCTGGTCCTTGGCGGTGAGTTTCTCGATAGCCTTTTTGATGGAGGCGGACGACACACCCAGGCGCATGAGGATGTCCATGGCCATGCCGTTGCCCTCTTCGACGATGCCGATCAGCAAGTGCTCGGTCGACACGTAGGTCTGGTTGTTTTCACGCGCCACGCGGAATGAACGCTCCATCACGCTAATGACGAGCGGCGTAAAGGCGAGCTTGGCCGCCTCGGTCTCCTCATTGGGCTCGGGAACCGTGGTCTGGACCTCTTTGAGAGTATCCATGATGTCATCGTAGGAGATGTCGAGCGAGCGCAGTGCCTCGGCGGCAATGCCCTCGTCCTCCTTGGCAAGCGCGAGCAGCAGATGCTCGGTGCCCACTTTATTTGAATGAAGATCGAGCGCCTCTTGCTTGGCCATGGACATGACCTTACGCGCACGATCGGTAAAACGGTCTAACATGCTAGTTCCTCTTAGACGAGCTAGTTTTTTCAAACGCAAAGCGCCGCCCCGCGGCAGCGCTTTGGTCTCTTTACCCATATGGAGTATATGTTAACCGTTGGGACCTTTCCTGCCCGTAGCCGCGCGACAACGTCTACAAAAAAGGAATCGCTCCGGTCTTTTTGGGAGTCTGGTCTTGAGCGTTGCCTAGCAGGCAGGCTCGGCGTCCATGCCCTCGGAAATGCTGGCAACCTCCTCGGCAGCGGGAGCACCCGGCATGTGCACGAGTTCCATGTGCGGCTCGGCAAAGACAGTTCCCATGGGGAAGGCGCGGCGGAAGACAAAACGAGCAACCGGACCGGCCACCAGCAGGTTCCAGGGCAGGGCCATGATAAAGTTGCGCGGAATGTTGACGAGCCACATCATCGGCAGCGCCTGCAGGTTTGCAAGCGGGCCGCCGGGCATATGGAACAGGCCTTCGCACGCACCGTAGAGCGACATGATGATGACCATGGGAACGACCATGCAGGAGCTGACGGCGAGCGTCATGGCAAGCGGCGAGCTCTTGCCCGGCATGACCAAGTACTTAAAGGCGAAACCCTTGGCGAGCGGGCTGGCGACGAACCAGTCGCAGCACATGGCAAAAATGTAGGCAACGGGGAAGCCGAGCCACGCGGCGGCAACAACCTCACCGTTGATGGCCCCATGTTGCAGGGCAACGTTGTAGATGCTCATCCAGAGCACCATGCAAAAGCACATGATAAAGGTGAACAGCAGGCTCTCTCGTTTGTTGATAGGCATAAAGGGCAGATTCCTCTCTGTGTTGTGCCGCGGCACCACGCAACAAAAACGGGCGGGCAAGATGGAGTTACTGGAACTTCATCTCGCCCGCCCGTGTTACGCGCGTCTGCGACTACTTATGTGGTGGAACCAGCCTAGCACGAAACGCATGCGCTTCGTAAGCGTTGAGTTTATGAAGATGCAGGGCACCGATAATCCCCCGACCCCATAAGTTGCGGTGGAATACGGACTGTTTTGACCCTTTAAGCAGCAATTCAGTCCCTATTTCACCGCGACTCATTTGGTGCAAAGTAACCTGTCCCCCCTGCACCAATTAGCTGGTGTGGCGCCAGCGGGGGTCGGTCAGGGTTCTCGCCACGCCCAAGCCAACGGGCAGAAACGCTACGATGAGCACTGCGCGCACAAACCAGCCGAGCATATTGACCGTGTCGAAGGTGCACATGTAATACATAGAGCGATAGAGATACAGACCAGGCACCATAATGACAATCGAAGGCACCGTGAGGGCGATGCGCGGGTAGGTGAGCTTGACTTCGGCCAAGCTTGCCAGCAGACCCGATACCAGCGCGCCGATAAACGCTGCTGCCTCGGGAGGCATTCCCGTGCTGAGGCCCAGGAAGGGAATCATCGTCGGCGCATCGACAAGGGTTAGACGCAGGGTATTGGACACGGCGCCGATCAACCCAGCTGCCGCGGCCATCTTTACCGGGCTGTTGAACATCACCGAGAAGCCGAATACGCCAACGAAGCTCATCACCACGCGCAGGAGCGTAAGAGCAAGCGGCGAAAGGCCGAGCGGCGCAAAGTCGTCCGGCGCCAGGCCAACACACTCGGCAACCATCCAACCTACGAGCGTCGCCATCACAATAATCGATACGGCATATGACAGACGTTCGATACCGCTTCGCATGTCGAGCTTAGCGATGTCGAGGCCTGCCGTAATGAGCGGAAAGCCGGGAATCACAAAGAGCATGGCGCCGATATAGCCTTCTTGGTGCGACATTGCCCCCGGTATGACCTGGCCAAGGCCGAGCAATGCCAGCAGATACGAAACGCAAGCGAGCGCAACGCCGGTCGTCAGCGCGCTGAACTGACCAAGGCCTTGCTTGAGAATATGGGAGCGGGCAAAGTTGCCGACACCCGCGCCCACGAACGCGCAGGCCATCTCGATAGGGCCGCCGCCGAGCAAAAAGACAAAGGCGCCACAGGCGCAGGCCGCCGCAAGGCCCTGTTGCCAAGGCACGTAATCAGGTTTTGAGCTCTCAACGGTCTTGAGCATCTCGTGATACTCATGCACCGTAAAACGGCGACCATATGTCTCGATTTCCTTTAGGAAGCTCTCCATCATCCAAATGCGATGGGTATTGACGCCCGTTGTGGGCAAGCTGACAACCTCATTAAAGCAGTGACCATCTTCGATGCAAGTACACTCAAACGACAGGAGACTTAAGTCAACGTGGATGGTCACACCGAGTACGGCGGCAACACGATTCATGGTATCGCGCACGCGCCAGGCACCCGTTCCGCTTGCCAGCATAAGCATGCCGGTGCGGCAGATGATGGATGATTTATCGGTGAGCGGCGCATCGACGGCAAGTTCATCGCCTGCCGTCACGATCTGGTGCCAGTCAGTTTTCATATGGAGCGCGCCGGCACGAACGCCGTGGTGCATGGGGGCTCTCGAAAGCAGCGAGTCAAGGCGCGAAGGCTGTGGGGGCTCCGTTGATTCGTCCTCAACCTCATCAGTCTCTTCATCGACCAGATCAAAGGAATCAAGCGGCGCTGGCTCGCGACGGTCGATCAGCTCCTCGTCCTCATCATCAAAGTAATTGAACTGATCGAGCATGTCCTCTTCGATTGCGCGCTCGCTCGCATCGTCCATCCCGGTGCTCCCTTCCTATCGACTAACCCCCATCCTAGACAGCGACGGCTAAAGGAAACATAAAAGAGACGGCTGTCATGCGAGCCATATTCGCAATAGCCATTGGGTAGTCATTGGGGACGTTCTTGAATGAC
>CABUTP010000023.1 GCA_902494545.1 uncultured Collinsella sp.
CGCCTTAACCGTCGCTATGGCCCGGTCGAGTGCTTCTTGGACCACGAGAATCCCTTTAGGCTGCTCATCGCGGTACTGCTCTCGGCTCAGACGACCGACGCGCAGGTCAACAAGGTGACGCCCCAACTGTTTGCCCAGTGGCCCACGCCCGAGGCCATGGCCGGGGCAAGCGTGACCGACGTGGCGGACACCATTAAGTCACTCGGCTTTTATAAGAGTAAGGCCAAGCATGCCGTGGAGGCCGCGCAGATGATCGTTGCCGACTACGGCGGCGAGGTGCCGGCCGACATGAAGGAACTCGTGAAGCTGCCGGGCGTGGGGCGCAAGACAGCGAACATCGTGCTCAACGTGGGGTACGGCATCGTGGAAGGCATCGCGGTGGATACGCATGTCAACCGCATCGCGCACCGCCTGATGCTGAGTCCCAAGACGCATGCCAAAGAGCCGCTCAAGACCGAGCAAGATCTGCTCAAGATTTTGCCGCACGAGTATTGGGAGTCGGTCAACCACCAGTGGATCACCTTTGGCCGCGAGATCTGCGACGCCCGCAAACCCAAGTGCGACGAGTGCCCGCTGACAGACCTTTGCCCCAGCGTACGGGTGGTGCAATAGCTTTTTGCAAACTTTTTTTGCAAAAAAGTCTCAAACCTTAGATATAGCTTGGTTGCGCAACCTTTTGAGTTTTTTTTCGGCTTGAATAGATGATGCAATTCAAAGGTCTTCTTCTGCGAAGTGGTCGCGAAGAAGCAAGTCGGGAAAGGACGACCACATGAATAGGAAGCTTAACGCTGCTATCACAGCCGGTCTGAGCTTGAGTATGGTGCTCAGCTCCACGCCGGTTGCTGCTATCGCGGCGGAGACTGCCCAGGGTACAAACGGGGAGGCGACCGCTGCTGCCGCTACTGGCAAGCGAGTCGTCTACTATGCCAACGGCGGTACTTTTGCGGACGGAAGCGATTGGCAAAATAACTACACGAACGAGAACGGCGAGGTCACTCCTTCGGCTGCACCAGTGCGTGACGGCTATGTGTTTGCTGGCTGGGTTTATGCCGGAACCGATCAGGTAGTCGATTTCTCTCAGCCTCTCCAGGGCGGCTCGGATCACTTCATGCTGTTCGCCAAGTGGACTGAGGCTCCCTCGAAGGTGCTTAATGTGACCTACGCTGCCAATGGCGGCCAGTTCGCCGACGGCAACAATGTTATGCAGGGCCAGACTGACAGCAATGGTATTGCTCGCCAGCCGCTTGCCCCCACGCGTGACGGCTATGTGTTTGCCGGTTGGTATTATCACAGCAATGGAACCGACCCGGTTGACTTCAACCAGCCGATTGTCGGTGGCGGCAAGAATGTGACCCTTTTCGCCGCTTGGACGCCCGCGAAGCAGGACAAGACTGTCGAAATCCTCTACGTCGCCAACGGCGGTACGTTCTTCGACGGTAACGATACTATGCAGGGCGTAACCGATACCGACGGTATCGCACGCCTGCCGCTTCAGCCTACCCGCGAGGGCTATGACTTCCTTGGTTGGTCGTACGATCGCGACGGAAATGACCCCGTCGACTTCACGAAGGCTATCGTTGCGGGCAGCGGTCACGCGACTGTTTATGCTCAGTGGAAGCAGAACAACGAGAAGACGGTTCTCTATGTTGCCAATGGTGGCGCTTTTGCCGATGGCAATGAGACCATGGAGGGTGTCACTGACAGCGACGGCGTCGCCCGCCAGCCCCTGGCCCCGACCCGCGAGGGCTACACCTTTACTGGTTGGACTTACGATGCTGCTGGCACCGAGCCTGTCGACTTCACCAAGCCCATCCCGGGTGGCGGTCAGCACGTTACGTTCTTCGCTCAGTGGGCAGAGCTTGCTAACAATGAGAAGGATGTTCTCTACGTCGCCAACGGCGGTGTGTTCGCAGATGGCAACGAGACGCTCCAGGGCGTGACCGACGGCGACGGCGTCGCCCGCCAGCCCCTGGCCCCGACCCGCGAGGGCTACACCTTCGCCGGCTGGACCTACGACCGCGACGGTAACGACCCGGTCGACTTCAGCAAGCCGCTGGTCGGCGGCGGCGACCACGCCACCCTGTTCGCCCAGTGGAACATGGTCGTCGAGGACAACTCCATCGACGTCCTCTACGTCGCCAACGGCGGCACGTTCTTCGACGGCAACGAGACGCTCCAGGGCGTTACCGACGGCGACGGCGTCGCCCGCCAGCCCCTGGCCCCGACCCGCGAGGGCTACACCTTCGCCGGCTGGACCTACGACTCCGAGGGCACCGACCCGGTCGACTTCAGCAAGCCCGTCCAGGGCGGCGGCGACCACGTGACGTTCTACGCCCAGTGGACCAAGAACGAGACGCCTGCTGTCCAGACCCACAAGGTCAATTTCTACGTTGATGGTTCCACCACTACGGTTGAGGTCGAGGACGGTAAGACTGTTGCTCAGCCCACTGATCCTTCCGTCGACGGCTTCAACTTTGTCGGCTGGTCTTCTTCCAAGGAGTCCTTCAAGAAGTTTGACTTCTCTACTCCTATCACCGAGGACACCACTGTCTACGCTTTCTTTACCGCTAAGACCCCCAAGTCCGAGACTTTGAAGAAGGATGAGGGCAAGAAGCAGGTTGCTGCCGATAAGAAGGACGAGGCTAAGGCCGAGAAGAAGGACGACGCCGCCCTTGCTTCTACCGGCGATCCGACCTTCGTTGTGACCTCTGCTGCCGCCCTTACCGGCGCTGTGGCTGTCGCTGTGGGCATGTACATGACCAAGCGTCGCGAGCACTAAACTCTACTAGTGTTTACCTCCGGGCTTTATTAGCCCAAACCTGATAGCCGCGTGGGGACCCGACCCCCACGCGGCTTTTATGTTTTAGTTATCTTGTTGAGTTTTTCGACTTCTGCATACGTTTTTAGATTTCCACGCCATATAAAGGGGCGCCGCTGCGATGTGTGCAGCGGCGCCCCTTTGTGTTGATTCTTATTGGGCGGGCTCGGCCCTAGGCAAACGCGCGTACGTCTGAGGAGATCTTCAGCACCAAAAACTCGGTCGAGGAGCCCAGTTTGAGCAGGTCGCCGTCGTGGATAGGAAACTGCTTGTCCTCGTCATCGGAGGTGCGTAGCGAACGTGGCTTTTCGATAACGGTGGTCGCGCCGTTGCGTGTCACCAGCACCGTTCCATTAGTGGAGTGCAGGCCGCTCGCGAGCCATGCTCCGTTGGAAAACGCTACACGCAGGTGCCGACGGGATACATCGGGTCCTACGTTGGTGATGGCGTTTTGGTCGTGTGCAAAAGAGCCTAGTACCGTACCCTCGGGATCGAGGCTCAAAGGATAGATCGGCGGCAAGGCCGAGCCGTCTTTCGCAAGCCTGAGCAGCCCCAGTTTTGCAGGAGGCTCGTTGACCTTGCGGTTGGTGCACCGCGCCTGGACGACCTCGGCGGTCTCGAGCGTGCCAAAGGTCTGGGCCAGTTGCGTTATGGCAAAGTCTTTGACCTCGGAGGCGGCGGCATTGGGATCGGCCAAGCATCCGCAGACCGTTAGCGCAAGAAGCTCCAAAAGGCGCCGATCGCTTTGCTTGAGGCCAGGCATGACAGCGATGCGGTCAAAGATATTGCGCAGGATGGAACCATCGAGCCCCCAGTGTTCGAGCGACGTTGCCATGCGCTCGAGGGCATGCGCCGTAATGGCTTGCTGGCGAGCGTTGGCGGCCGCTGGACTGCTGCCGCTGCCGATTTTTACAGCGGCAGCCAAGCTCTGGACGCTCTGCGAAAAATCGGCAAACATCTCGGGGTCGATCTTGTCGGTGCCCGGAACGACGTGCACCACGCGTCGCGATAGAAACGTCTTTTCTGCAATGCGAAATCGTGGGGCCGGTTTGGAGCCAATCGGCTTGTCCGAAATCAGGATGCGCGCCGCTTCGCGATTGTTGATCTGCAGGTCGCACTTAAGGAAATCAAAGAGCACCTCGGAAGGTGTTTCCGCACGCATGATGCGAGACTCCTTTCTGGTATCCGGTAAAGGTGTTAGATGCAAAAGCCGGGTAGGACATAGGTCTTTTGGTCCGGAGCGTTTCCGGGCGTTGCCCAGCAAAACACGTCGCCGTCTTTTCCAACGCGGTTAAAGTACGTCGAGTCGGCGCCCTCGCTGCAGTCGGCGCTGGGGGTGCGCTCCCAGTAGCAGATTTTTTTGCCAGAGACGGTGCGGATCATGGCTTCGTTTGTGGTCAGGCCGCTCACACTCTGCTCGCGATAGAGCTGGTACTGATCGCCTTCTCCGCTGTAGAGGGCAGAAAGGTACTCGCTGCCTTCTGCGAACGTTTCGGGCGCTTGGCAGCCGCACAACTCGCTCATGGACGGTAGCCAGAGTATGTCGTCGGTGGCGGTGATGCTGGAGACGTCTTTGGTGCCGCCGGTGTTGTTGGTGAGCTTTCGCACCGAGCGAATCTGATTACGGAGATCGTCGGGCAGCATAGCCATGCCCTTGTCCGCCAACCATTCACGAAGCGACGATTGCTCCCAGCCGCCCGTCGCGGCGTGGTCGTTTACGGCGCGCATGGCGATGGGGGTACGGAACATAAAGGTGATGCCCGCGGGGAGGCCGTCATCGGTGAGCGTGTCTGCCTTAAAGCCAACGATCTGGATTTGTGGCTTGGTCCCGTCGGAAAGCCTGACAGTCTTGGTGTTCTCGTTTTCGAGCGACTGCTTGCTGTTTACCAGGTGGTAGGTTTCGGCAATCGCGAGCGCGTTTTTGTTGGAAGATGTCTCTTGTATTTTGCGGGAGATCAGGGCGAGTTCTTCCCAGGTGTAATCGTCGAGTGACGGCTTGATGCCGTGCGCCAGGTCGATAAGCCCCCAGCATCCCGTGGCAATGGCAGAGCCTGCTATGCCGGCAACGCAGACGCCGCCGAGCGCGAGCGCAGCGCGACGCGAGATGACTGGGTGGCGCGTCTGAGCCTTGTCGGAGCCGGAAGGCTTCGGTTGCTGGCTAAAGTCGATCGGGGTGGGCAGCGGCGTGCGTGGCTCAAAATCGATGTCTTTAATCCAGGCATCGAGCTTGCCGACAATCGTAGACAGCGGCGCGCGCTGGGACTGCTCGTTATGGATACCGCTCATAATGACATCGACAAGCATTTGGTCGCCGGGTACGCGTGCCTCAAGCGGCTCGAGCTCGTGCTCGATCTTGTACAGGTAGGGCGACTGGTCCATATGCTCGTTTAGGCGATATGGCGTGTGACCGGCATAGAGCGTGTAGAGTATGCTGCAGAGCTCGTATGTATCGATACTGGGCGACGTACGCAGCGGCGCCAGCTCGGGGATGTCGTTGGAGAGCATCTCGGGTGGGGCGAACTCGGGGGTGCCGTTGCGCCAGATGCCAGTCGACATGGTAAACGAGGGGTCTGAGCGCTTGATGCTCGAGCTGCCCAGATCGACTAGGCAAAGGTCAAAACTGCAGTGTGCAATCTGCTGGGCAAGGGACCGGCGCGTCGTGCGAATAATGATGTTGCGCAAGGAGATATCACGGTGCGCAAACGGCGCATCGAGCTTTTGGGCACCCAGGAGAATCTCTCCCAGGCGTTTTCCAATCGCGGCGACGGTGTTTGCGGGAATGTGGTCGCCCTCGGCGGGGTCGGTTAGCTCTGCCGCAGCATCGCGAAGGGGCAGGCCTTCAATCCACTCCATAAGGATGGCCGGTACGGAGCCGGTATAGCCGTAGCCATAGGTTTTGGGAAAGCCGCCCAACAGTGAGACGGCTGCAAGATTGCGATACTCCTCGGTAAGCGTCTTGATGCCCGAGGGGCTGATGGCGGAGCCGTTTTCATCACAGCCGCTGAGGGGCAACAGCGTCTTGAGCGCAAAGGTCTCGCCCTCGGTGTTGGCGACCTTGCGAAGATGGTGGGAACCGCCGCCGACTGCCCCACAATCCAACAGGGTGGTAAAGCGGCGAATGGTATCGGAGTCTTCGGTGGTCGCAAACATGGCGTTTGGTTCAAAGGGGGACAACGCGATGATATCCATGTCCGTGTCGTACGTCACGGGGCGATCCTTTCGAGAAAAAAGTGCATAGCGATAATGTTAGTGAAAAGGTAGCGCAACCGTTGCCTTAATCGAAAAGGTGCCGTTATTTGCATGGGTTGATGCAAATAACGGCACCTTGTGCGTCGAAGATGTGTGGCGGGCTAGTCTGTGATGCGAATGACCAAGAAGCGCGTCGTGGCGCCCAGGCAGAGCGTATCTCCGTTGTGAATCTCGACGGGGGCATTGGTAAAGTTAGCGGGGCGCTCGCGTCTGGGCGGTTCGATAGCCTGTCGGCAGCGGTCGACACCCGAGATCAAAAACGATCCGTTGGTGGAGCCGAGGCCCTGCGCAAGCCAGCGTCCGTCTTGGAGCCAAATACGCAGGTGCTGGCGCGAGACGTCGGAATCGACGTCGGTGATGGCGTTCTCGTCGCCCGTCAGCGACCCGATAATGCTGCCCACCGGGTCCGTGGTAAGGGGACGCAGCGGCGGTCGTGCCGAGTTGCCCACGACGCGTAGCAGCCCCAGACGAATGTCTCCCGTGGGGCGCGCGGTTGTCGAGAAAAACGAGGTGACGGTCGTCTCGACCGTGCCGAGTGTCGAGAGCATCTGGTCGGACGCAAAGGACTCGGTGTATTCGATGGCGCGGGCGGGGTCGCCAAGGCAGCCGGTAACGATAAAAAAGACCAGATGGATGTAGAGGCGATCTTTGATGTCGCTATCGTCAGCGGTCTCGATGCGCTCAACGCCGTTTCTAAAGAGCATGCCGTCGACGCCGCAATTAGTAAGGGCATCCTGCATGTCTGGGACGCACGACTCCATATAGCGTTTAGCGACCTTGCTCAGCGATTGGGGGTCGGAGCCTCGGTTTTGCATGATGAGGTTGAATATCTGGCGCGCACTTTGTTCAAAGGGCGCAAACAGCGGCTCGGGAAGGTCACCGGGTTTGGTGTGAACGATTTCGCGTGAGATAAACGACGGGACCGTCAAGCGTTCGGAGATGAGGCGTCCACCGTAACGGGCGTTGCCGGCCATGAGAATTTGCGCGGCGTTACCGTTGTTAATGCGACCGAGTGACTTAAGCCCGGCGTACAGTGCACAAGATGGGGTGTCGGCCATTTGTTTTACCCCCCCCTCCTCAAAAAGTGACATTGAATACGTAAGCATGGTCAATTATAGGCGCTTTGCAGCTCGAAATGCTCGCCAGGGGGCGCGGACGGTGTAAATCGCTGCCGGAAGACAGCAAATCAAAAAGCGGAGAGCGGATTAATAAGCTGGGAAAACGCGTTAGCAAGACCGTTGTGGGCAACATTTGGCATGATGCCGCTTTGGCTTTTGGTCACGGGACCGTGCGGTACCATAAACGTTAATGAACTTGACGAACGACCCGCCGAGCTTGCCTCGGCGGGCTTTTGGCGTTGCAATGCCGGAGGAACAGCATGCTCATTCACCGTATAGCCGCGCAGCTCTACACTGCCGAGGCACTGCAGACCGTCGAGGCCGGGCTCGATTCTGGCGAGGACGTGACGCTTGCCGTGTCTCAGTCGGGCCGAACGCTTATGGCCGCCGCCCAGTTTGCGCGTCGTCCGCGCCCCACGGTCTACATCGTGAGTGGCGAGGATGCGGCCGATCGCGCCGCACGCAGTCTGGCCGCCTATGTGGGCCTGGAGCACGTGTGCCGCTTTCCCGAGCGCAAGGACTACCCTTGGCGCGAGCAGGCGCCCGACGACGCCGTGGTGGCCCAGCGCTGCGAGGCGCTCGGGCGCATCGTGCGCGGGGACAACTGCATCATGGTTGCCTCGGCCCGTGCGCTGCTGCGCTGCGTGCCGCCGGTCGAGAGCCGTTACTGGGAGTCCACGACCTTTGCGGTGGGCGAGGAGATTCCCTTTGACGAGGTGCCACAGCGCTTGGTGGGCATGGGCTACACCAATGCCGGTGCCGCCGACGCGCCCGGCCTGTTCCGCGTGCACGGCGACACCGTCGAGGTGTTCCCCGCGCAGGAAAAGGCGCCCGTGCGCATCGAGTTCTTCGGCGACGAGATTGACCGCATCCGCCGCATGGTAAGTTCAACGGGCCAGACCATCGGCAACGAGGACAGCATCGAGATTTTCCCCTGTCGCGAGCTTGCACTCACCGACGAGGCCGTCCACAACATGCATGTGGCGCTCTACCGCGCAAGCCAGAGCGATAGCAAGTTGGCGGCGCTGCTCGAGATGGTGGATGCGCGCATCGTCACGCCTGAGCTCGACCGCTTTTTGCCAGTGATGTACGGCCAGACCGTGAGCCCGCTGTCGCATGTGAGCGGAAAGGCGCTCGTGGTGCTGTCCGAGCCGCGCTCGCTGTTCGACGATTGCCTGCGCGCCTACGAGGATATCGAGGCACGTGCCGGCGAGGCGGGGGTCGACCGTCTGGACGGCCTGTACGTGCGTGCCCAGCAACTCGACTTTGGTGCTCAACAGCGCCTGAACTACGTGAGCCTGATTCGTGCCGGCGGTGCGGTGACGGCCGAGCTCAAGGTTGAGCAGCCTGCCATCGCAGGATCGGACAATCGCTTTATGACGCGCATCCAGGAGGTCGTGGGCAAGCGCTATGCCTGCGTGTTTGCCATCCCCGACCGCGGTGCGCGCGAGTCGATGGAGCTCACCTTTGGCGACGAGGGCATTACCTTTGAGGAATCGCTGACCGCGGCGCCCGAAAATGCCGGCGCTATCGGCGACCGCGTGCGTGTGGCAGCGGCGGATTCCGCTGACCGTGCCGCACGCCAGGAGGCCCATACCTCGATTCGCGAGCGTAAGGCCGACGCGCTCAACGCCCGCTCTCTGGAGGCCGGCGCCGCTCAGGCTGCCGCCGGTGCCGCCGTGCCCACCATCTCGCGCGGACGCGTGACTTTTGTGGACGCCGCCCTGCCGCAGGGTGTGGTGATACCCGATGCCAATTTGGCCGTGTTCTCGATCGCCGACCTCAACGCCCGCATGGACGCCAACCGTGCGCGCAGCCGCCGCAAGGTGGATATTACGCAGATCACCTTCCCGTTTAAGCCGGGCGACTACGTGGTGCACGCCACTCACGGCATCGCGCTCTTTAGCGAGATTGCGCGCCAGGAAGTGGGCGGCAAGGAACGCGACTACTTTTTGCTGGAATACGCCGATGGCGACAAGCTCTACGTGCCGCTGGAGCAGGTTGACCGCATTACGCGCTACGTTGGTCCCGACGGCGATAAACCGCGCTTGACCAGGCTCAACACCGCCGACTGGACGCGGGCTACCAACAAGGCGCGCAAGAATGCCAAAAAGCTGGCGTTTGACCTGGTCGATCTGTATACGCGCCGCTCATCGATTACCGGTATCGCCTGTCCGCCCGATACGCCCGAGCAGATTGAGATGGAGGAGAGCTTCCCCTACGACGAGACGCGCGACCAGCTGGAGGCTATCGCCGACATCAAGGCCGACATGGAGGCGCCCAAGCCCATGGACCGCCTGCTGTGCGGCGACGTGGGTTTCGGCAAGACCGAGGTCGCCCTGCGCGCGGCCTTTAAGTGCGTGGACTCCGGCCGCCAGGTCATGGTGCTCTGTCCCACGACCATTCTGGCCCAACAGCACTACGAGACATTCTTTGAGCGCTTTGCCCCGTTTGGCCTGGAGGTCGAGGTGCTCAGCCGCTTCCGCACCCCGGCGCAGCAAAAGCGCGCACTCAAGGCGTTTGCCGAGGGCACGATTGATGTGCTGATCGGCACGCACCGCCTGCTTTCTGCCGATGTGAACCCCAAGAACCTGGGCCTGGTGATCATCGACGAGGAACAGCGCTTTGGTGTGCAGCACAAGGAGCAGCTCAAAAACCTGCGCGAGCAAATCGACGTGCTCACGCTCTCGGCAACGCCTATTCCGCGAACCATGCAGATGGCCACGAGCGGCGTGCGCGACATGAGCCTGATCACCACGCCACCGACCGGGCGTCGTCCCGTGATCGTGCACGTGGGGGAGTACGATCCCGACGTGGTGAGTGCGGCGATTCGCCTGGAGGTGGGCCGCGGCGGTCAGGTGTATTACGTGTCCAACCGCGTCAAGACCATCGATGATGCCGTGGCGCGCGTGCACGAGGCCGCGCCCGAGGCGCGCGTGGGTGTGGCACACGGCAAGATGAGCCCGCGCGAGGTCGAGGACGTGATGATCGAGTTCGCGACCAAAAAGATCGACGTGCTCATCGCCACGACCATCGTGGAGAGCGGCATCGACAACGCAACGGCCAACACGCTCATCATCGAGGACTCGCAGCGTCTGGGCCTGGCGCAGCTCTACCAGCTTAAGGGCCGCGTGGGCCGCTCGGCCACGCAGGCATACGCGTACTTTATGTTCCCGGGTGAACTGCCGCTTACCGAGGAGGCCACGGCACGCCTGACTGCACTTTCCGAGTTCCAGGACCTGGGCAGCGGCATGCGCATCGCCATGCGCGACCTGGAGATCCGCGGTGCCGGTTCGCTCATGGGTGCCGAGCAGCACGGTAACCTGTCGAGTGTGGGCTTTGACCTGTTTACGCAGATGCTGGGACAGGCCGTGGCCGAGGCGCGCGGCGACGACGATGCCGGCGTGGAGGCGGCGAGCGTGGGCATCAACCTGCCGGCCGACTACTTCTTGTCCGAGGAGTACATGCCGGCGGTGGACCAGCGCGTGCTCGTGTACCGCAAGCTCGCGGCCGCCGAGGACCTGGAGAGTATCGACGAGGTGCAGGAGGAGACCGAGGCTGCGCATGGCGAGCTGCCGTTGGCGGGACTCAACCTGTTCAACCGCGCGCGCATCCGTATCCGCGGCGAGCGCCTGGGGCTCGAGAGCGTCACGCTCAGCGGCGGACGCATTACCTTCCTGGGGGTTGACGTTCCCAAGAAGGTGGCCTTTGAGTTCAAGAACCGCTATGGCGCGGTGAACTTTCCCAAGAGCCGCAAGCTGTCGGTGCCCTACAAGGCGGGCGCCGGCGCGGGCAGCGGCCTGGGTCGCGGCCTCGACGCCAACGACGGCACCGGCCCCGTGGCTGCGGCGCTCATGCTACTGCAGCAGCTCGGTGCGTCCGACGATGACTAACAAGTAGGGGCGTGGCGGGGCTACCAGTTGTTCTTTGTCCCGCTACCTTGCAGGTTGATTCCAGTCCCATCGAAAGGAAAGCATGTTCGGATACATCTATAAGAATGATGTCGCCATTATCGCGGCCGTCCTGTGCCTTTGTCTGCTCACGGGCTCGTTTTTCGATTATCAGATCTCGAGCGCGCTGTTCAACATCGGCAGCATGTACGGTCGCTTTGTCGAGGCGGCCGGTGAGCTGCCGTTCGAGCTGACGGCGAGCATCGCGGGCGTTATGCTCGTGCGCTCGGCACGCCCCGATTCCAAGGCGAGCAAGTGGCTCGCTGCGCTGGGCGTTTTGATCAACGTGGGTCTGGTCGGCTACGAGATTATCGGATCGCTGCGCGTCGGCGGCAAGCTTATTGCGTTTCAGCTGGTTCTGACGTTTGCGCTGGTCATCGCAGCCAACTTCATCGCCTATCGCCTTACGCGCACGACCGAGCCCGACGAGCTTACGCGCTGGGCGTTGATGGTGCTTGCCGTGTGGGTCGCTCAGGCCATCATCCTCAACGTCATTGTTAAGCCGTTGTGGTCGCGCCCACGCATGCGCGTGATCGAGGTCACGCCGGGGCTCAATTTTCAGCCGTGGTGGGTGATCGGCAACCCCGACAAGTGGGCCTATATCGCCGCCGGCGTGATCAGGGACGGGTTCAAGTCGTTTGCGAGCGGACACACGGCGCATGCGGCGATCGGCCTTATGCTCGCTGGGCTTCCCGCGGCAGCCTTTAAGGAAAAACCTTCGCGTCGCCGCGTGATCTTTTGGGCGGCGGTTGTTGTTGCGGCGTTCGTCGCCTTTGGGCGCATCGTGATCGGCGCGCACTTTTTGAGTGACGTGAGCTGCGGTTTTGCCCTGGTACTGGCACTTGAGTGCCTTGCCGCACGCATTGCCTATCCCAACGGCGTACAATAGCTCCGTTTGAGTCATCTGGCCGATACCCGGTAAGAGAGGATTGCCATGCTCGCGTTCAACAACGATTATTCCCACGGCGCACATCCGGCAGTGCTGCAGGCGCTCGTCGACACCAATATGGAGCCGCAGCCCGGCTACGGTACCGATGCGCACACCGAGCGTGCCAAGCAGCTTATCCGCGAGGCCTGTCAGGCCCCCGATGCCGACGTGTTTTTTCTGGTGGGCGGCACGCAGGCCAACGCGACGGTGATCGACATGTTGCTCGCGCCGTACGAAGGCGTCGTTGCTGCCGAGACTGGCCACGTCGCCTGCCACGAGGCGGGCGCCATCGAGTTTGGCGGCCACAAGGTGCTCACCATCCCCGGCTACGAGGGCAAGATGCACGCCGAGGACCTCGAGAGCTATATCCAGGTGTTCTACGAAAACGAGAGCTACGAGCACACGGTGTTCCCGGGTGCCGTGTACGTGAGCCTATCGACCGAGTA
>CABUTP010000024.1 GCA_902494545.1 uncultured Collinsella sp.
ACGAGGCAAGCGCGTACGGCATTGTCGAGGGCGCCGCTGCGGTCGCTGGCCCCGTCTGCGAAAGCTATGCCCGCGGCGTGCCCCTCATGTTGGAAGGTGAGCTGGGTGCTGGCCAGGCAGAGATTGCAAAACGCCTCTATCTGGATGGGCCTTATGCTGACGAACCCTTTGTGTCCGTGGCACTTGACGAGCTCACAGATCGCGGCTGGCGCCATCTGCTCAAAAGCTCGGAATCGCCGCTGTTCCAGGCAAGGCTGACCCTTTGTATTGGCGGCTGGCATGCACTTTCGCCGCAGCGTCTGCGCGAGCTTGTCTCTACGATGACCGACACGGCGCTGGCCGCGCGTTGCCATGTGGTCCTGACGGCAAACGATATGCCGGGCGGTGGCGAAAGCGATCAGGCCGCTTTTGTAACCGAGCGCTTGGCGTGCGCAGTAAGTGTGGCGCCTGCGATTGCCGAGCAGGGTGGCGCAGCGAAAAAGGTTGCGCGGTATTTGTCATATCTGTCAGATGTCTTTGGAACTGCCGCTCCGAGTATGTCCGAGGAGGCTGCCTCGACGCTCAGCGGCTATCGCTGGCCCCGCAACTATCTGCAGCTTCGCGAGGTCTCGGAACGACTCTATATATTAGTAGGGTCGGGTGTGGCGGAGCGCGCTGCGGCGGAGGAGGTGCTCGCCCAGGAGGACGTCATCAAAACCGCAACCTTTGGCGCTCCGACGCTCGACAGCGACCTGTATATCCTGCGTCCACTGGCCGATACCGAACGCGACATCGCGCGGCTGGTCGTAGGCCACCTTCAGGGCAACCGGACCCGCGCTGCCGAGGTGCTGGGGATAAGCCGCACGACCCTGTGGCGCTTGCTGAAGGACGACGACCGCTGAGCGAGGCGCCCGTGACCGCGTGCGGTGCGTGTGCTACAGTCCAAAGCAGTAATGTTTCGATTGTGTTACGGCGTGCGGGGGCGTATGGCGGAGACTTCAAAACCAAACCGGAATAGACGGGGCGCGGCTCCAGTTAACCGCCGCACGACGTCCCGGACGTGGGGCAAGCACGCGTCGGGGTTCGACGGTTCGTTCAAGCGCACCAAATACGGCTATCCTTCGGCAAGCGCTCGCTTGGCCATGCAGGCCGAGTCGTCGCTGCGGGGGCGCAAGCGCGTGGTGGGCTCTAAGCTCAAGCACGACGGAACGCTGGGCTATATCAGCCGCGGTGCGGCTCGCCGCAGTGGGCTCAATCCTGCTGGTTGGCATCGTTACGTGCCGATTGCAGTTGTTGTTGCGGTGGTTGTCATCGCACTTGCCGCACTCGGCTACGCTGGCGGCGGCGTCGACCTGAGTGCGATGTTCAAGTCTGCTGAGCTCGCGCATGCCGGCACAGAGCTTGTCGAGGGTGCTCAGGCCCAGACGGGCGTGGCGCCTCAGCGCGGTATTGTTGCCGCCGCCGCAACGATCGCCGATGCCCAAAAGGGCGAGGATACGGACAGCGAGGTTAGCGAAACCAGCGCAAACGGCGTGGGTTCGCAGATCACGCCCGTGACACAAGGCCAATAAGTCACAAAACCATCGCACTAAGTCGCTGTTTGGGGTCAATGAGTGAGCAAAAAAGCAGTAATGTTGTTTCATGTAGAACTCATTAGTCGCAATTTGAAAAAAGGCTATACTACTAGGCACTTAAAGGTCCACAAGCTGCAAGTTGAGGAGTACCTAACATGAAGAAGAGATTCATGGCAGCACTGAGCGTTCTCGCTCTTGCCCTGGCTCTGCCCGTGGCTGCTTTCGCCGCCCCGAGCCCTGCCAACACCACCGCCACCGGCGCCAACAACGTGACCGCCAGCGTTAACAACGCTAACGTCAAGGTTGTTTCCACCACCAAGAACGCCGAGGGCACCCCTGCCGACGCCAACGTGGTCGCTTCCTTTGAGATCACCGAGACCGTCGAGGGTACCGTTTCTGAGTCCAACCCGCTGACCGTCACCTTCACCCTTGGCAAGGCTTACGCCAACGCCAAGGTTACCGTCTATGTCCAGCACAACGACGGTAGCAGGGAGACCCTGAACCTCACTGCCGACAACAACGGCAATGTTACCTTTAAGGTCACCAAGCTCTCCACCTACACCATCGTGGCTGAGAAGACCGCTGCTGGTGCTGCCACCACCGACAACGGCGCTAAGTCCCCGGCTACCGGTGTGAACACCACCGCTGTTGCCGCCGTGGCTGCCGTTGCCGCTGCTGGCGCTGCCTGCGCTTTTGTTGCTCTTCGTAAGAACAACTAGCACACACACGGTTTCAACCGTAAGATTTGAGGACCCGTACTTGTGCGGGTCCTTTTTTTGGCCGATTTACAGGGTAAGGGAACACCATGGCACAGCAGCCGCAGGGCAAGCATATGGAAGTTAAGCATATGGGCGACTCGGACAAAAAGCGTCGCGCCACGATACTCAAGGGCGTTTTCGTAGTGTTGTTGCTGGTCGCAGTCGGCTGCGGCGGCTACGTGCTCTATATGAATCATCTAGAGCAGCAGCGCGCCGAGGAGATGAGTGCAACAGGCAAGCCCGCCACGAAGGTCGAATCAAAGGGTAAGGAGCTGCCGAACAACCCCATCGACTTCGCTCCGCTCATTCAGGAGAATGCCGATATCTATGCGTGGCTCTACATTCCGGGTGCGGATATCAACACACCCTTGCTGCAGAGCACGACGGACGACCTGTTTTATCTGGACCACGACAAGGACGGCAAGTACGACCCCTACGGCACGGCGTTTAGTCAGATGGCAAACGCGCGCGACTTTAGCGATCCCGTCACGGTGATCTACGGTCATGTGAACGGCGGCGTGTTCCACAACTTGCATAACTTTGAGGACGCGGACTTCTTTAACGAGAACGGCGAGTTCTATATCTACACCCCGGGCCATATTCTGACGTACAAGATTGTCTCGGCCTATCAATATGACGACCGCCACATTCTCAACTCGTTTAACTTTGCCGACCCTGTCGTGCGCCAGGACTACTTTAATTCGGTCTGTAATCCGGACGCATTGCTCAAAAATGTACGTGACGGCGTGACACTTGATGCAGATAGTAAGATTGTGCAGTTGAGCACCTGCATGCTCGATAGCTCGCAGGGCAACTCGCGCTATATTGTTAGCGGCGTGTTAACAAGCGACCAGGAGACAAAATAGTCATGAACCCCCGTGGCAAGCACTTTATCGATGCGGTGGATCCCGACGAAAATCAAGCAAACAATCCCGAGCAGCAGGTTCAGGATGTGGCGGAGCCTGTCGAGCCTCAATGGGAGACCAAAGGCACTCCGACGCCTCAACCTGACGAAAAATCCCAGAGCAAGGCCGAGGCTCCCTCCGACGCAACGGCAAAGACCGATGAAGCTGCGGCGCAGCCTGTTGATGAGGTAGAGTGGCCTTCGCTTGATGAGGCGGGACCTCAGCGTCGTCGACGCTCCAAAGAGTCGATTAAGCGCATCAAGCGCCGCCGCCGTATCCGCACGCTGCTGATCGTGCTGCTCGTGATTGGTGCGGCTGCTGCTGCCGGCTGGGGCTTTGTGAACCACAGCGTCAGCCGGGGTAAAAAGAAGATTGAGGAAAAGACCGAAAAGGTCATTAAGGCCAAGGGCGACACCATTACCTATAACGGCAAGAAGTATGCGCTCAACAAGCATATGGCCACGGTGGCGTTTATCGGCTTTGATGGCCGCAACAACGATGACGGCACCCAGAAGGGCCAGTCCGATACCGTGATGGTCGTAGCGCTTAATACCGACACGGGCGAGGCCCGCGGCATTATCATCCCGCGTGACAGCATGGTTGCCGTAGATACGTATTCCAATGGTTCGTTTGCCGGTCAGGTGACCGAGCAGTTGTGCTTGCAGTTTGCCTATGGCACCGATGGCGACAACTCATCGGCACTGACGGCCGCCGCTGCCTCGCGCGTGCTCGATAACATTCCGGTTGACTATTACTACACGCTCAATATCGAGGGCGTAGCTCCCATTAATGACTCCATCGGCGGCGTGACGCTGGTGCCTACGCAGACTGTGCCGGGCACGTCGGTTGTCGAGGGCCAGGAGACCACGCTATTTGGTACAACGGCGGAAAAGTACGTGCAGTGGCGCGACACGACGAATCTGACGTCTTCGCTAGATCGTACAGCGCGCCAGGTGAGCTACGTGCAGGCGTTTGCATCGAAGGTGCTCAGCAGTGCCAAGAGCAACCCCGCTGCGCTCATCAGCCTGTACCAGACGATGGGCGACTATACGTGGACCAATCTGGGTCTCGATGAGTTCAGCTATCTGGCGACCACGATGCTCGAGCACGGCCTGACCTCGTTTGATGTCGTGACGCTGCAGGGCACCATGCAGCAGGGCGACACCTTCGCCGAGTTCTATCTGGACCAGGACAACGTAAAGCAGACGGTCGTCGACACCTTCTATCATCCTGTTAATTAGCTGCCCAGGTGCCGGATGCCAACAGCGGCTCACTTGATGTCAGGCACCAACAGCGAGCGGGCCGCACTTGCGCCAAGGTGACGTGAAATGAGAGGGCGCTGACCTTTTGGTCGCGCCCTCGAAATTGAACGTCAGATTGGCGTGAATGCGGCCCGCGCAGCGTCAACGGGTCCGCCGTTCGTTAGAACGGCGGAACTAATTACCTGACATACACCACGTTGTCGCGGCGCGGCTTTGCTTCGGGGAGTGCGTCTTCGGCGTGGCCCAGAATGCAGTTGCCCACACCGCGCAGGCTTCCGTCGGCGGGCAGACCCCACTTGGCCAGCAGTTCCAGTCCCTCGGGTGAGTCAAAGACCTCGTGCGCGCGGTGGATCCAACACGAATCGACGCCCAGCGCATAGGCTGCGTTGAGCAGGTTGCCCATGGCGAGCGAGCCGTCTTCCAGGTGCGTGGGCACGCTGCGGTCGACGAGCACCACCACAACGGTCTTGGCGCCGTAGAAGGGATCTCCCTCGCTGCCCATAACTTGGGCGTTGAGCTGCGAGAGGCGCTCGACGGTTGCGGGGTCGGTGACGGCGACGAACGTGACCGGCTGGCGTCCCATGCCGCTCGGCGCGTACTGGCCGGCTTCGATAATGCGTGCGAGTTTTTCTGCCTCGACGGGGCGATCGCTGTAGTTACGGCAGCTACGGCGATGGATGAGCGCTTCGATGGTCTCCATGGGTCCTCCTGACGTTGGTTTCGATGCCTCGTTCTTACCCGCCGAACCAAAACCGTAATCGCGCAGTCGGCCCCAAACAATGCAAGCTACCAAGTGGAAAAGTTGGTTTGCATAAAACTTCAGCCAGAATGTGATAAACCGGTGGGATGGTTAAACGTTTTATCCCGTCTACCCTGCGGTTTTTTACCACTTGCCTAAATGATGCGCGCATAAGCTCTGATAAAGGTTTTACTAAAGGAGTATCAACGTTTATCAACGCGCCATGGTGGCGCCGGGCCAGGAGGTAACATCATGTTCCAGGCTGGAGATGTCGTCGAGACCGACTTCGAAGGATTTCTGAAGCTGCTGCGTTCCAAGACGCGCGCTTTCGTGTCGATTAACGATCACGAGTACTACATCACGCACACCGATGGCTATTGGCGTGTTCAGGATTGCGAGGCCCTCAACGATAAGGGCCACTTTACTGACTGCTCCGAGCTGGTCAACACGGTCTGCGAGGTCGTCGAACTGCCGTGGATTTGCGGCAAGAGCCTGCACGACAGCTTCTCGGGCGCCACGGTCTACGAGGCCGTCGCTGCTTAACAGCCAACAATCGATATTCTCTCGCAACCGCCGGCGCCGCCCCCGCGCCGGCGGTCTTTTTTGTCGATATGCTTATGTAGGGCCGACCATAAACAACGAGCTTATTGACGATAGTCAAAATTCGGACTAATGTAGAGATACAAATTGGTCAAAACTCGGACAATCGAATGGTGGGATAGATGAATAGTGCGGTTACGCTGGTCGATTTCGACCGGATGCTCAACGGACTCGACCATATCTATTCGGAGTTCTCGCGCACCTGCGGTCTTTCGGACTGCGCCTATTGGATGCTCGTCGACACCAGCACGGCGGGCGGTAGTATCGCCGTGAGCCGTCTGACAGGCGAATGGTTCTATAGCAAGCAGACCATTAACTCGGCGATCAAGACGCTTAGGGCGCGAGGACTTGCGACGTTGGAGTTTGCCGAGGGCAGTCGTAAGAATAAGGTCGTTTGTTTGACCGATGAGGGCCGGCGGTTCGCCGAGCACTATGCGTTGCCGGCGGTTAAAGCCGAGCAGCGTGCCTTTGGCGCGCTCGAGCCCTGGGAACAGTGTGAGATTATGCGCCTGGTCGGCAAGTTCTCCCATGTTCTTAACGAAGAGTGCGAGGCGTTTAAACAGCAGATGGCCGCTGAGAATGAGGCTGACGATAAGATCGAGGGGGAGACATGCGACTCTTGATGAGGTTTATGAGGCCGTATCGCGGGCTGATTGCGGTGACGCTGTTTGCAGTGCTGATAGATAACGTCGGTACGCTGTTGGTTCCCACGATGCTGGCGAACATGGTCAACACCGGTATTACCACGGGCGATATCGACTATATTTTACGCAACGGCCTGTATATGCTTATCGCGACCGGCATGGCCAGCGGCGGCACGGTGCTGGGCTGCTATCTTTCGGCGCGCCTGGCCGCCAACGTGGCCTGCGATATCCGCAATGCCGTGTACGACAAGTCGCTCGAACTCGCAGCCAGCGACTTTGAACGCTTTGGCACGGGTTCGATGATCACGCGCTCACTCAACGACATCAACGTGATTCAGCAGGCTATCCTTCAGACGATTCAGCTGGTGCTGCCGGTGCCGTTCTTGGCCGTGGCGGGCATCATCTTTGCCTGGTTTATCGATCCTGCCATGGGCACGCTGCTGGGCGTGGTCGTTGCGATCGTGCTGGTGGTGGCGGCCTTTACCGTTGCCAACGCCGCGCCGATCTTTATGCGTCTGCAGAGCTTTATCGACCGCATGAACGTGGTGCTGCGCGAGAACATCGTGGGCGTGCGCGTCATCCGCGCATTTAACAAGGAGCGCCACGAGGAGCAGCGCCTGGACGAGGTGTTTAGCGATTACGCGGCCAACGCCATCAAGGTCAACCATCTGTTTGTGGGCCTCGATAGCTCCAGCTTCTTTTTGATGAACATCGCCGAGGTGGCGGTGCTGTGGGTGGGCGGCAACCGCGCGGGCGTCCATGCCATGCAGATCGGCAGCATCTCGGCCGTGTTGGAATACGCGATCTTGATCCTGTTCTTTGTGATGATGGCGCAGATGGTGATTCTGACGCTTCCGCGCGCCGCGGCGTGCCTCAACCGTGCGCAGCAGGTGCTCGAAATCGAGCCGAGCATCGTGGACGGCAAGGCAACGCTGGGCGACGGGGCGCCTGAGTCCGCAGAAGGTGCCGACGCGGTTGCCGTGTTCGACCATATGTCGTTCCGTTTTGACGATGCCGACGAGGACACCCTGTGCGACCTGAGCTTTGCCTGTCGCCGTGGCCAGACCACGGCGATTGTAGGCTCGACGGGTTCGGGCAAGTCGACGGTGGCCAAGCTCTTGTTGCGTTTCCACGATGCCACGAAGGGCGCCATTCGCCTGAACGGCGTCGATCTGCGCGACCTTTCGCAAGGTGAGATTCGCGGGCATATCGCTTACGTGCCGCAGAAGGCGTGGCTGTTCTCGGGTACGGTGGCGAGCAACCTGCGCTTTGGCAACGAGGGCGCGACCGAGGCTGACATGCTCCATGCGCTGGAGATTGCCCAGAGCACCTTTGTGCTCGACCAGCCGCAGGGACTCGATACGCCGGTATCCCAGGGCGGTACGAACTTCTCGGGCGGCCAACGTCAGCGCCTGGCCATTGCCCGTGCGCTCATGAAGCATGCCGATCTATATATCTTCGATGACAGTTTTTCGGCCCTGGACTTTAAGACCGACGCCGCCCTGCGCCATGCACTGCAGAACGAGACGCGCGATGCCGCGGTGCTCATCATCGCCCAGCGCATCTCGACTATTTTGCATGCCGATCAGATCGTGGTGCTCAAGGATGGCGAGATCGTGGGACTGGGCACGCATGACGAGCTCATGGAAACCTGCGAGGTGTACCGCGCTATCGCGGAATCGCAGATGAAGGGAGGTGAGTAGCATGACCGAGGAGCTCAAGAAGCAGGGCATCGCCGATGACGCCGCAGTTGCAGAGGTAGCCGAGGAGACGGACGTCACGCCCGACCTGGACGAAGCCGCCAAGGCAGCGGCGGAGCGCGAGGCTCGCCGCCAGGCACTCTACGAGGAGAACGAGCGTGCCGAGGACGAGCGCGCCCGCGCCGAGGCGGAGCGCATGCGCGACGTTGACGACGAGGACGAGGACGAGACGCCCCGCGACACCTGGGCGACGGTGCGCCGCCTGTGGAGCGAGGCCGCCGGGGACCATTGGCGCTTCTATATCGTGTTCGCGAGCATCGTGTTCTATGTCATCTTTAACACCGCGGCGCCGGCTTACAGCGCCCGTGTGATCGATGAGTTGTGGGGGCACATGAAGCTGGCGTTTGCCAACAACGCTACCTTCAGCATTACCTGGGAGAACTGCGGTAGGACCATCTTCATCTACTTTATGATCTGGACCGCCGCCGCCTCGTTCTACGCACTCCAGAGCTTTTTGATGTCGAGCGTTGCCGAGCGCCTCAACCTGCGCCTACGCAACCGCATCGCACAAAAGCTCAACCGTCTGCCGCTTGCCTACTTTGACGCGCATCGTCCCGGCGAGGTCGTCAGCCGTGCGACCAACGACTTGGACAAGATGTCCGAGAGCATGCAGCGCGGCTTGCTGCAGCTGCTGGTGTCGATCGGTACCGTGGCGGGCGCCGTGAGCGTGATGTTCGTGTTTAGCGTGCCGCTCACGCTCGTCTTTTTGTTCTTTACGGCGCTTTCGCTTCTGGTGACAAAGGTCGTGTCGCGCCGCACGCACGATGTGACGGGCGAGCGCCAGGAGTGGGTGTCCAAGATAACGAGCGCGGTCGAGGAGGGCTACTCTGGCCGTCTGGTGATCCGTGCGTTTAACCGCGAGCGCCAGAGCTCTGCCGAGGTACACGAGGCTTCGAAGGAGCTGGCGCGCGTGAGCACCAAGGCCGACTTTATGATTAACGCCGTCGGCCCCGCGGTGCGCTTTATCGGCCGCTTGGCGCAGATCGTGATTGCGCTGGTGGGCTGCAACATGTTGGTTGCCGGGCATATGACCGTTGGCGTGTTCCAGGCGTTCTTCCAGTTTATCTACGAGGCGTCCGAGCCCATGACGCAGCTGTCGTTTACCTTTAACTCGCTGCAGAGCGCGCTGGCGAGCGCCGAGCGCGTGTTCGACCTGCTCGACGAGTCCGAGATGGAAGCCGATCCGGTGCCGGCGGCCGCCGCCAAGCTGCCGGGCAAGGTGGAGGGCCGTGTTGCCTTTGAACACGTGCGTTTTGGCTATGCGCCCGACAAGCCGCTCATGCGCGACGTGTCGTTTGCCGCCGAGCCGGGTCAGAAGATCGCGGTGGTGGGAACCACGGGCGCGGGCAAGACCACGCTCATCAATCTGCTCATGCGCTTCTACGAGATCGACGGTGGCCGCATTACCCTCGACGGTGTGGACACGAGCCGTATGGATCGCGGCGAGCTGCGGCAGCAGTTTGGCATGGTGCTGCAGGACGCCTGGCTGTTCGACGGCACGATTGCCGAAAACATCGCCTACGGCTGCCCCGAGGCAACGCGCGACGAGATCGTGGCTGCCGCCCGCGCCGCGCAGGTCGACTTCTTTGTGCGCACCATGCCGCAGAGCTACGACACGCGCGTGGCCAACGATGCCGAAAGCATCAGCCAGGGCCAACGTCAACTGCTGACCATCGCGCGCGTGCTGCTCAACAACCCGGCGATCCTCATTCTGGACGAGGCGACGTCGAGCGTGGACACGCGCACCGAGCTCGCCATCGGCCGCGCCATGGACGCGCTCATGCGCGGGCGCACGAGCTTTGTGATCGCGCATCGCCTGTCGACGATCGTGGATGCCGATCTCATCCTGGTCATGGATCACGGCAATATCATCGAGCAGGGTACGCACAAGGAGCTGCTGGCTGCCGAGGGCGCTTATGCCGACCTCTACCTAAGCCAGTTCGCATAAGGTGACAAAGGGGCAGTCCCACATGTCACATCGAGAAGAAGGCCCGCCGCGGGCGGATTCCCCGACGCACCTTTTGTGTTGGCGTTCATGCTGTGGTGGTTGCCCGCGGCCCTAGCGCTCGTCCACGAGCTTGGCGACGAGGGCCTTGAGCTCAGCCACCTCTCGCTCGAGCTCCTTGACGCGGCGGGCATTTTCGGTGATGCCCTGACGGTTGAGGGCGCTCTGCTCGGCGGCATCGTCGGGCATGTACTCGCGATGCTGTTTGGCGTCAAAGCTCTCCTCGAACACGCGGCAGCCGTTGCGCTTGATGATGCGGCCTGGCACGCCCACGACGGTGCAGTTGTCGGGCACGTCCTTGACGACGACCGAGTTGCCGCCGATTTTGACGTTGTTGCCGATGTGGATGTTGCCAAGCACTTTGGCGCCCGTGCCCACCGTGACATTGTTGCCCAGGGTGGGGTGGCGTTTGCCGGTCTCATTGCCGGTGCCGCCGAGCGTGACGCCCTGGTAGAGCACACAGTTGTCGCCCACGATGGTGGTTTCGCCGATGACGACGCCCATGGCGTGGTCGATAAAGAAGTGCTTGCCGATTTGCGCGGCGGGATGAATCTCGACGCCGGTGATGTGGCGGGTGATTTGCGAGAGCACGCGGGCGAGCGAGCAATGACCGTGCTCCCAGAGCCAGTGCTCGGGCACATGGTTCCACTTGGCGTGCAGGCCAGGATAGGAAAGGAAGATGACCAGGGCACTTTGCGCGGCAGGGTCCTGCGCCTGGACGGTCTTGATGTCCTCGCGAATGGTATTGATAAAGCTCACCGGCCGCCCTCCCTTAGCGCCATGGCAATGCGATTCAATAAAGTATAGCGATTCGCTAGGGATTAGGAAGGGCGATCTTGCTTTGCTTTGGGCGACAAGTGTCAGTTATGCAAACTTGCTGGTAATGGAGTCATGCTTTTGTGGGGTCGCGCTCGCGGGGGCGCCGCAACCGTATACTGGTCAACTTGGACGTGTCCGCGCCCACAACTGAGAGGTTTTACTTCATGGGTTTCATCAATTTCATTGCCGAGCTGCTTAAGGACCCGCGCACCGCGATCGCCAGCTGGATCGCCGCCGGCCCGCTTATGGCCTACGGCTGCGTGTTCCTGATCATCTTTATCGAGACGGGCGTGGTGTTCTTCCCGTTCCTTCCCGGCGACTCGCTGCTGTTTGCCTCGGGCTTCTTTGCCCATAACGGCGGCTTTAACATCGTGGCGCTTCTGGCCACCGCATGGGCCGCGGCCATCCTGGGCGATCAGTGCAACTTTATGATTGGCCACTTCTTTGGCCGCAAGATCATCGCTTCGGGCAAGGTAAAGGCCATGACGCCCGAGCGCATTAAAAAGTCCGAGGATTTCTTGGACAAGTGGGGTCACCTGGCCATCTTCCTCGGTCGCTTCTTCCCGTTCATCCGCACCTTTGTGCCTTTTATCGCTGGCATGGGCGGCATGCACTGGCGCAACTTTGTCATCTTTAACGTGCTGGGTGGCATTACCTGGTCGACGGTCTTTACGCTGCTGGGTTACTTCTTTGGTGGCATTCCGTTTGTGCAGGAGCACTTTGAGCTGCTGATCGTCGGCATTGTCGCCGTGTCGATCATTCCGACCGTGGTCGGTCTGGTTAAGGCTAAGCTCGGTAAAAAGAACGCCTAGTCCGAGTTTGTTTTCGGACGTTAATTCCAGGGCCCGTCATCGGATTCGATGGCGGGCCTTTTGTGTTGAAGGCAAATGAAAATACTTTACTTAGTTAAAGAAAAAGCGTTTTATCAGACGCGTACGGGGAGTACAATCTCGTGCATGCGAATCGACGTGCCATCGGCTTTGATGCTGTTCGCGTGTCCCGTCCGGCTCTACGCTCCGGGCGTGCGACGTTGCGACGCGGTCGGCCTCGGTCCTTGCGTGCGAGTTCGCGAGTATGCAACTGTGTATGTAAGGAGCGACACATGACTGTCGAGAAGAAGGATATCGATTGGGGTAGCCTCGGCTTTGGCTACATGAAGACCGATTACAGCTACGAGGCTCATTGGAAGGACGGCGAGTGGGACGAGGGCGGCCTGACCACCGATCACACCTTGCATGTCTCCGAGTGCGGCGGCATCTTCCATTACTGCCAGGAGGTCTTTGAGGGCCTG
>CABUTP010000025.1 GCA_902494545.1 uncultured Collinsella sp.
GCCTACGGACTCGGCTGCAATCTTGTTATCGCGCACGGCCATAATGGCACGGCCGGTACGGCTGCGAACCAGGTTGAGCACGATCACGAGCGCGACCATGACCAGGATGGCACCGGCAAGGAAGGTCGAGTACGTCGACACGCCCGAGGCGCCCTGGGCGCCCTTGATGATGGCGGTGCCGTCCTCGAGCAGGTGCAGGTCGTCGATCGTAGAGTTGCCCGTGATGTTAAAGATCACGTGCAGGCCGCGGGAGTCGACACCCACGATAAGGCAAGTGACAATCTCTTTGATGATCTCGCCAAAAGCCAGGGTCACGATGGCCAGATAGTCGCCGCTCAGGCGCAGGACCGGGATGCCAATCAAGAAGCCCAAGATGGCAGCGGCGATAGCGCCGACCACGATGCTGATGATAAGGCGCACCGGATCGGAGGGAACGGCGCTCTCGAGGGCGACCGCGGTGACGATGCCCGTGTAGGCACCGACACTCATAAAGCCCGCATGGCCCAGCGACAGGTCGCCCGCGATGCCGACGACAAGGTTGAGGGAAATTGCCATGACGATGTAGGCCGTAATAGGAACCAACTGACCAGCGATCATGCGCGGAATCATGTGGTTCGACTGCATAAAGAACACGATGGCGAAGGCCACGATGCACATGGCGTACGTAACAAAGTCGTGACGCGTCTGCTTATCTTTAAGAAACTTCATAACGCTCACCTACACCTTCTCGGGGACGTACTTGCCCAAGAGGCCGGCAGGCTTGACGAGCAGGACGATGATCAAAACACCAAAGACGATGGAGTTGGCAAGGCTCGTGGAAATGTAGGCCTGTGCCATCGCCTCGATGATGCCGATGAGAATGCCGCCGACAAAGGCGCCGGGGATGGAGCCGATGCCACCGAAGACGGCGGCGTCGAAGGCCTTGATGCCAGGCATGGCGCCTGTCGTAGGCTGCAGCACCGGCGAGTAGGAGCACAGCAGCACGCCGGCGATGGCGGCAAGCGCAGAGCCGATGGCAAACGTCATCGAGATGGTGCGGTTGACGTTGATGCCCATGAGCTGAGCGGCGGCCTTATCCTCGGACACGGCGCGCATGGCCTTGCCCATCTTGGTCTTACCTGTAAAGAACATCAGGCCGGCCATGATAACCAGGCAGGCGACGATGGTGACGAGCGAGACGGCGCTTACGTTAAACTTGGCCAAGAACTCCGGCACCGGGAAGGTGACGAGCGAAGTGAAGTTCTTGGGCGTGGCGCCCCACAGAAGCTGCGCGGCGTTCTGCAGGAAGTAAGACACGCCGATAGCCGTGAGCAGAACGGCCAGCGGGCCCGCCTGACGCAGCGGCTTGTATGCCAGACCCTCGATGAGAACACCGAGAACGGTGCAGACCACACAAGAGAGAATTACAGATGCCCAGCCCGGGAGGCCGAGATACGACGTGGCACAGAACGAAACATAGGCACCGACCATGATAACGTCGCCGTGAGCGAAGTTCAGCATCTTGGCGATACCGTAGACCATGGTGTAGCCCAACGCGATGATGGCGTAGACGCTGCCCATGGACAGGCCGTTGACCAGGTATTGGATAAAGACCGTCATGTTCCACATCCCCCTTTCGAATAGGTTTCCAGTTAATGTATGAAACAGGGACGTTACACTGTCCCTAGATACCAAGCAAGCAGGGAAGGCCAAAACCTCCCCTGCTTGGGATCAAAACCGCTCTATGTAAGGCGGCCAATTAGGCCTGTACGTACTTGCCGTCGGTGATGACGTACGCCGTGGGCTCCTTCTGGACCTGGCCCTTATCGTTCCAGGTGAGCTTGCCGGTCAGACCGTCAACGGTAATCTTGAGCATAGCCTTGGACAGCTTCTCGGCGACCTCGGTCGGATCGGCGTCGACACCAAGACCGGCCTCCTTGACGGCCTCGGCCACCGCATGCACGCCGTCGTAGGCGTCGGCGGCAAACTGGTCGGGGGTATCGCCGTACTTATCCTTGTAGGCGTTGACGAAGTCGGCGTTCTTCTCGTCGTCGGCGGAGAACGGGGTCATGAGCAGCAGGCCCTCGGCAAGGGAGGTGTCGAAGCCCTCCACGCCCAGGATGCCGTCCATGCCGTCGCAGCCCATCATCTTGACGTCGTAGCCCATGTCCTTGGCATTTTTGAGCAGGACGGACGCCGGCGTGTAGTAGATCGGCGCAAAGATCATGGTGGCGCCGGCCTGCTTGGCCTTGGTCAGCTGGTTGGTAAAGCTCGTGGCGGAGTCGTCCTTAAAGGTCTCCTCGTCAACAATCTCGAGCTTGGACTCAGCGGCCTGAGCCTTAAAGGAATCTGCGATGCCCGAAGAATAGGCGTCGCCGGAGTTATAGAACAGCACGAACTTCTCGTTCGGATACTTCTGGGCCAGGAACTTGGCAGCGTTGACACCCTGGTTGGGGTCGGTAAAGCAAACCTGGAAGACGCAATCCTTGCCGTCGGTGACGTCCTCGGAGGACGCGGACGGGGTGATCATGAACGTCTTGGGGTCGTTACCGCACTCGGCGGCAACGGCAACCGACGCACCCGTGGTGGTCGGGCCGACGAGGGCCTGCATGCCCCAGTCGAGCAGGGTGTTGAAGGCGTTGACGGCCTTCTCGCCGTCGGCCTGGTCATCCTCGGCCTTGCTGGCAAGCGGCAGCTCCTTGGTCGAGAAATCCTTGCAGCCAAGCTCGACACCCTGGGTAACGGACTTGCCGTAGGACGCGTTGGCGCCGGTCAGCGGGCCGATGGTGCCGATCTTAAACGAAGCGTTGCCCGAAGCGGAACCGCTATCGCCGCCGTTGGAGGAGCAGCCAGCTAGAATGGACATCGCCCCCAGACCTGCTGCGCTCGCGATAACGCTCCTGCGATTCATAACAGGGTTCAATGACTTACCGGTGAGGCTCGACATGCGGCTCTCCTCTCAAATCTCGTCGGGTTTCGGTAACCCGACAGGCCATCCTTCGCCGTGTTCGGCGTTCGCAAAATAGTAGACGCTTTAGTTGAGAAAAGTGGCGATTATTTCAACTTTTCTTTGGATTTGTTCATTTATCCATAATTCTGCGTATTTCTATTACTTTATGCAGTAATGCCACTTTATTGTGTGAAAGCAATGTTTCGATTCTATTACAAGCGTCCTTGCCCTGAATACAACGGCTTCACCTGTCGTGTTTTATACACTCTTAGGCGGCGATGTACTTGCCGTCCTGAATCACATAGGCGGTAGCGGGCTTTTCAACCTGGCCCTCGTCGTTCCACGTCAGCTCGCCCGTCAGGCCCTCGATCTTGATCTTGCGCATGGCCTTGGTGAGCTGGTTGGTAAAGCTCGTGGAAGAATCGTCCTTAAAGGTCTCGGTATCAACGATATCAAGCTTGGACGCCTTGGCCTGCTCGGCAAAGGTGTCGGCAACGCCCGAGCTGTACGTATCGCCGGAGTTGTAGAACAGGGCGATCTTGGCGTCTGCATACTTCTCAGCCAAGAACTTCGCGGCGCTGGCGCCCATGGTGGGATCGGTGAAGCAAACCTTATGGCGCAAACATTGACAGTTTGTTACCGAAGCTCGTTTGTAGCGAGCATGTTTCCAATGTTTCCGCAGCGTTTCGAGGGTGCCGTTTTGTGCGACTCCTGTTGCCTGGCGAGCACGCGCCCTCGGTTCACGCTAGAATGCACTCAACCTTTAAGCGGTTAATCCATCCATAAGATGCACGAAGGAGCTATCTATGAGCGAACCCCTGCGCACCGTGAACGTCGGTCTGATCGGCCTGGGAACCGTCGGCGGCGGCGTGGCCCGTCTGATCAAGAGCCACCACGATGAGTACCTGGCAGCCTACGGCATCGACCTTAAGCTGACCCGCGCCTGCGCGCTTGCTTGGGAGCAGGCCGAGGCAGCCGGTATTGAGCGTGAGGCCTTTACGAGCGACTGGCACGACGTCGTCACCGACCCCGCCGTCGACATCGTCGTCGAGCTGATCGGCGGCGAGCACCCCGCGACCGAGATCTTTACCACCGCCTTCGAGAACGGCAAGCACGTCGTCTCTGCCAACAAGGCCCTGCTGGGCCGTCATGTCGAGACGCTCGCCGAGAAGGCGCGCGCATGCGGCGTGCAGATTAAGTGCGAGGCCAGCTGCGGCGGCGGCATCCCCATCGTGAGCACGCTCGAGCACGACTTGGTGGGCAACAAGATCTTGACCATCGCCGGCATTCTCAACGGCACCACCAACTACATCCTGTCGCGCATGGACGCCGAGGGCGCCGATTACGCCGACGTGCTTGCCGACGCGCAGGCCAAGGGCTATGCCGAAGCCGACCCGTCCGCCGACGTCGACGGCTTCGACGCCGCCAGCAAGACGGCCATCCTCGCCTCCATCGGCTTTGGCACCCGCGTTACCACCGACGATGTGTACCAGCAGGGCATCCGTACCATCGGCGCCGAGGACATCGCCCAGGCCCGCGAGCTCGGCTACACCATTAAGCTGCTCGGCATCGCCCGCAACACCGACGCCGGCGTCGACGTCCGCGTGCATCCCACGCTGATCCCCGCCGACCACATGCTTGCCAAGGTCAACGGCGCCATGAACGCTGTCTACGTGGTAGGCGACGCCGTGGGCGAGACCATGTTCTACGGTGCCGGCGCAGGCTCCTTCCCCACCGCGAGCGCCGTCGTGGGCGATATCCTGTCGCTCTCCGAGCAGATCAGCCGCGGCGTGGCTCCGCTGCCCGAGCTTGAGCCCTATGGTCACAACCTCGCCTTTAAGCCCATGGACGAGCTCCAGACCAAGTACTATGTGCGCCTGAAGGTCGCCGACCGCGTGGGCGCCCTGTCCGAGACGGTCGATATCTTTGCCAAGCACAACATCTCGATCTCGCTCATCAACCAGGTCGAGGACGGCAAGTCGGGCGCTAGCGATACCTGCTCGGTCATCTTCCTGACGCACCGCGCGCTCGAGAAGGACGTCCAGGCTGCCGCCGCCGAGCTTGCCAGCGTCAACTGCGTGGCCGAGGTCGCCAACGTCCTGCGCATCGAGGACGTCGAGGCCTGGACCGAAGGCGTCATGGCCAACTAACCCATCAGTCGCCTAGCAATACGCGCTTTGAGGGCTCCCGTCCGATGTGGGACGGGAGCCCTTTTGTCTCCTGCCCCAAGCACAACGGCAGAGCAAATTTGCGCGAGCCGCTCATCGGTAACGCGGGCTACCGTTCACCGATATGCAAACGCGGCCGATTCCGGCTACCGCTACGCTGTGCTGCGTACGTCCACCCCCGAAGAATGGAGGCACCATGTTGCTCGAGGGCAAGAAAGCAATCGTCACCGGAGGCACGCGCGGTATCGGCTATGCCATCGCCTGCCGTTTTATCGAGGAGGGTGCCGCCGTCACCGTCTTTGGCTCGCGTCAGGAGACTGCCGATGCAGCCGTTGAGAAGCTGGCAGCCGTCTATCCCGACGCCAAGGTCTGGGGTCGTTCCTGCGATCTCACCTCGCTCGAGGCCGTGACTGAGGCCTTTACACAGGCTGCAGCCGACATGGGCGGTCTCGATACGGTCGTCAACAACGCCGGAATCTCCCAGCGCTCGCCCCTTTTGGACTATACAGCCGAGGAGTTCGCCAAAGTTATGGACCTCAACGTCGTCGCCGTCTTTAACGGTCACCAGGCGGCCGCCAAGATTATGACCGAGGCCGACCACGGCGGCACCATCACCACCACGAGCTCGATGGTCGCCAAGTACGGCCAGCCCTCTGGCGTCGGCTACCCCACGTCCAAGTTTGCCGTCAACGGAATGGTCCAGTCGCTCTCGCGCGAGCTCGCCCCCATGGGTATTCGCGTCAACGCCGTCGCCCCAGGCGTAACCAAGACCGATATGGTCGCCAACCTGCCCGAAGAGGTCATCAAGCCCATCATCGCCACCATTCCGCTCGGCCGCATGGGTGAACCCGAGGACGTCGCCAACGCCTTCGTCTTCCTGGCGAGCGACATGTCCTCCTACGTCACGGGCGCCGTACTCCCCGTCGACGGAGCCGCGCGCTCCTAAGGGGCCACAAGCCTCAACTCCTAGCCTCAACATTGTCCAACGCAAAAGGCGCGCTGCCTGCATCAACCGCTGGCAGCGCGCCTTCTTTTATTTGGGCGGAAACCGTATCCCGGTTTTCTAGCTCAGAACGGGACACGGCTTCCCCTGAGCCCTCTCGCGGAAACTGTGTCCCGTTTTGGACACCAATTCCGGGATGCACTTTCCGCAACGGGCCTCTCGCGGAAACTGCGTCCCATTCTGCGCGTCTATTCCGGGATGCATTTTCCGCAGCGGCGTTGGCTACTTACCGTCGTCGTCCTGGGCTTCATCGCGCGCGTAGAGCTCCAGCATGCGGCGGCGGTATTCGTGCACGGCGAGCTTGGCGCGCTCCAGGCGGCGGCGCTCACGCGGAGTCAGCTTGGACGGGTCGATCTCGTCGCCATAGGTCTTATCGGCAAGAAGATGCGCCGCGTCCACGATGCGGGCATCGATGTGGCCGCTCGCCGCCTCGGCGGAAAGACGCTCGGCAATCGTATCGAGCGTAGGCAGGCCCTCGAATACGCGACCATGTCCATGCGAGGTCAGCAGCTCGTGCTCGCGCGCGAGCAGGCTCGCCAAATCGTGATGGGCGCGCAGGATGTCAAGTGCATCGGATGGATGCTCGGCAACCTCTGCCACGGCGGCGACCGGCGCGGCGTCGACCACGCGGTAGAAGAGCTGCGCGAGCAATGGCATCAAGAACACCGTGATGGCACCGGCGGCAACCATGACCGACGCAATATCTTGCGACAGCGCGCCCGCGTTGACGGCAACGCTCGTAACGGCAACGATGATCGGCAGCGCCGTGGTGCAGTACAGGGCCACGGTAATGCGACCATACGCCGACACATCGCGCGTCGCAGGACAAATGCTCATAGAGATGAGAATGGGCACGGCGCGAATGATCAGCAACGCCACGATAAAGCCCGCGAGCAGCCCGGGGCGCGACGCCACGGCCGTCAGTTCGATCTTTGCGCCCGACACGGTAAAGAACACCGGAATCAAAAAGCCGTAGGCCAGGCCGTCGAGCTTAGTCTCGAGCGTATGGTTGCCCTCGGGGATGATATAGCGCAGGACAAAGCCGGCGGCAAAAGAACCCAACACGATATCGAGATCAAAGACGGCCGAGAATGCCACGAGCGTGACCAGGATGAGCACCGTCAGGCGCACGAAGGTCTGCGACGTGGTATCGGCGCGTTCCTCGACAAACGCAAAGAAGCGGCTGCCGACGCGCTTGGAGCGGCTCGGGACCACGGCCAGCAACACGCAGACCACCGCAAACAAGCCAAGGATTACAAGCGTCTGGATGCCAGTGCGAGCAGACAGCAGCACCGACATGGCGAGCACGGGACCGAGCTCGCCCCAAGTGCCATACGCGAGAATCGAGTCACCAACACGCGTGCCGGTGAGCGAGCGCTCGCGCATGATGGGCACGAGCGTGCCGAGCGCCGTAGAAGTGAGGGCAAGCGTCACGGCGATACCGTCGAAATGACTGACCGAGAACCACGGGGTAAAGCGCACGGCAAGCCAGGCGATACCAAACGTGACGACCCACGTCGCCAAGCCGTAGCGCCCCTCGACGCCCGTGATGCTCTTGGGGTCGATCTCAAAGCCGGCAAGCAGGAACAAAAAGGCCAGGCCCAGCTCGGACACAAGCGAGACCTCAGCATCTACATGGATGACGCCGAGCATATGGGGTCCCAGCACCGCGCCGAGCACGAGCAAAAAGACCGTCTCGGGAACGGGCTTTCCGGGAATCGCCGAGGCGATGAAGGGGCTTGCAAAGGCCACGAGCGCGATGATGGCGAGTGAAACGAATGCCATGTGATGCCTTTCTCTTGTTTGCGCATCACTGTAGCACCCTCGCCGTCCTCAACGCGCCGCGAGCTGTCGTATCATAGTGAGGTTTACAAACATGTGGCTCAAGGCGACCGCAGGGCAGACCCCGCAAACCGACCGCTGCCGCATACCGTACCGTACGCCCAACCGATCAGGAAGGCAGGAACCAATGGTCTCTCGTATCTACGTGGAGAAGAAACCCGGGTTCGACGTCGAGGCTCAGCAGCTCAAGGGCGAGCTGACCGAGATTCTCGGCATCAAGGGCATCGAGGCCCTGAGGATCATCAACCGCTACGACGTCGAGGGCATCGACGAGGAGCTTTTCCGCTCCTGCGTGCCGACCGTCTTTAGCGAGCCCCAGGTCGATGTGACCTACGACGAGCTCCCCGCAAGCGATGGCGCCGTCTTTGCCGTCGAATTCCTGCCTGGCCAGTTTGACCAGCGCGCCGACTCCGCCAGCGAGTGCGTGCAGCTCATCAGCCAGGGCGAGCGCCCCGCCGTGCGCTCCACCAAGGTCTATATGATCTCGGGCGCTCTGGACGAGGCCGCCATCGAGGCCATCAAGCACTACGTGGTGAATCCCGTCGAGGCCCGCATCGCCTCGCTCGACCTGCCCGAGACGCTGTACATGGAGACCCCCGAGCCCCAGCCCGTCGAAGTGCTCGACGGCTTCCGCGAGCTCGATGAGGCCGGCCTTGCCGCCTTTATCGCCGATCGCGGCCTTGCCATGGACGAGGCGGACATCGCCTTCTGCCAGCAGTACTTCCGCGATGAGGACCGCGACCCCACCATCACCGAGATCCGCGTAATCGACACCTATTGGTCCGACCACTGCCGCCACACCACTTTCGGCACCGTCCTGGACGACGTGACGATCGATGACGCCGTGGTGCAGCAAGCCTTCGACCGCTACATGGAGATGCGCCACGAGCTCGGTCGCGACGCCAAGCCCGTCTGCCTCATGGACATGGGTACCATCGGCGCCAAGTACCTTAAGAAGACCGGCGTCATGACCGATGTCGATGAGTCCGAGGAGATCAACGCCTGCACCGTCAAGGTGAAGGTCGATGTCGATGGCGAGGACCAGGACTGGCTGTTCCTCTTTAAGAACGAGACCCACAACCACCCGACCGAGATCGAGCCCTTCGGCGGTGCCGCCACCTGCGTGGGCGGCGCCATCCGCGACCCGCTCTCGGGCCGCAGCTACGTGTACCAGGCCATGCGTGTCACCGGCGCCGGCGACCCCACCGTCCCCGTGTCTGAGACGCTCGAGGGCAAGCTGCCGCAGCGCAAGCTCGTGACTACTGCCGCCGCCGGCTACTCCAGCTACGGCAACCAGATCGGCCTTGCCACCGGCCAGGTCAACGAGCTCTATCACCCCGGCTACGTGGCCAAGCGCATGGAGGTCGGCGCCGTCGTGGGCGCTACCCCGGCAAACCACGTGCGCCGCGAGTGCCCCGCCCCCACCGACAAGATCATCCTGCTGGGCGGCCGCACCGGCCGTGACGGCATCGGCGGCGCCACCGGCTCCTCCAAGACTCAGAACACCGAGTCCATCGAGACCTCGGGCGCCGAGGTCCAGAAGGGCAACGCCCCGGTCGAGCGCAAGTTGCAGCGTCTGTTCCGCCGCGGCGACGCCTGCCGTCTGATCAAGCGCTGCAATGACTTTGGCGCTGGCGGCGTCTCGGTCGCCGTAGGCGAGCTTGCCGACGGCCTGTATGTCGACCTGGACACCGTGACCAAGAAGTACGACGGCCTGGACGGCACCGAGCTCGCCATCTCCGAGTCCCAGGAGCGTATGGCCTGCGCCGTCGCCGACGGTGACGTCGAGGAGTTCATGGGCTACGCCGCCGAGGAGAACCTCGAGGCGACCGTTATCGCCGAGGTTACCGCCGAGCCGCGCATGCGCATGGCCTGGAACGGCGTTGCCATCGTCGATCTGTCCCGCGAGTTCCTCAACTCCAACGGCGCGCCCAAGCACCAGGTCGCCCACGTGTGCGCCCGCAGCGTGTGGCAGCCCAGCTGGGCCGGCACCACGCTTGCCGAGCGCATGACCTCGCTTGTCACCGACCTCAACGTTGCCTCCAACAAGGGCCTTTCCGAGCGCTTCGACTCCACCATCGGTGCCGCAACCGTGCTCATGCCCTTTGGCGGCAAGACGCAGCTCACCCCCAGCTCGGCCATGGTCGCCAAGTTCCCCGTGGACGGCGAGACCACCACGGCGAGCGCCATGGCATGGGGCTTTAACCCCTATCTGATGGAAGCCGACCAGTTTGCGGGCGCCTACCTGTCCGTGGTCGAGTCCATCGCCAAGCTCGTGGCTGCCGGCTTTGAGCACAAGCGCGCCTACCTCTCCTTCCAGGAGTACTTCGAGCGTCTGCGCACCGAGGCCGAGCGCTGGGGCAAGCCCACGGCAGCCGTCCTGGGCGCTCTCATGGCCCAAGTCGACCTGGGTGCCGGCGCCATCGGTGGCAAGGATTCCATGAGCGGCTCGTTTGAGGACGAGGCCGGCGAGCTCAACGTTCCACCGACTCTGATCAGCTTCGCTGTGGCCGTGGGCCGCGCGGCGCGCGCCGTCTCCCCTGAGTTCAAGGGCCTGACGCACCGCGTCGTCCGCATCGCCCCCGCCACCTACGGCGAGGACTACCGCCCCGACGCCCAGCAGCTGCTCGCCGCGTTTGACGCCGTCGAGGCGTTCACTGCTACCGGCGACGCCCTGGCCGTCTCCACGCCCGGCTACGGCTGCGGCGCCGAGAGCCTCTTTAAGATGTGTGTCGGCAACCAGATCGGCATCGAGCTTGCCGAGGATGTGGACGTGGAGAGCCTCTTCACCCCGCTCTATGGCAGCTTTATCGTCGAGCTCGCCGAGGATGCCGAGCTGCCCGAGGTCGCCGACGGCGTTGTCGTCGAGCCCCTGGGCACCACCGTCGAGGGCTATGTCATCGACACCGGCTCCGAGGTCATCGAGCTCGCCGAGCTCCAGGAGGCCTGGGAGAGCGGCATCGAGGGCGTCTTCGCCTACCGCAGCGCCGGCAAGACCCCCGAGGTCGAGTCCATCGACTTCCGCGCCAAGGATATCCACGTGTACGGCGGCGCCAAGATCGCCCGCCCGCGCGTGATCATCCCCGTGTTCCCCGGCAACAACTGCGAGTACGACAGCGCCCGCGCCTTCCGTGCCGCCGGTGCCGAGGCCGACACCTTCGTGATCAACAACCTCACGCCCGAGGCCGTCGCCGAGAGCACCCACGAGCTTGCCCGCCGCATCCGCGCAAGCCAGATCGTCATGATCCCCGGCGGTTTCTCGGGCGGCGACGAGCCCGACGGCTCTGCCAAGTTCATCACGGCGTTCTTCCGCGCTCCCGAGGTCACCGAGGCAGTTCGCGACCTGCTCAAGGCCCGCGATGGCCTGATGCTGGGCATCTGCAACGGCTTCCAGGCCCTGGTCAAGCTCGGTCTGGTGCCCTACGGCGACATCGTCGACGCCACGCCCGATGCGCCCACGCTGACGTTCAACACCATCGGTCGCCACCAGAGCCGCCTGGTGCGCACCCGCATCTCGTCCAACCTGTCCCCGTGGCTGTCTCAGTGCAGCCTGGACGACCCCTACACCGTCGCCATCAGCCACGGCGAGGGCCGCTTTGTCGCCAATGATGAGGTGCTCGCCCAGCTCATTGCCAACGGCCAGGTCGCCACGCAGTACGTGGGCGAGGACGGCAAGCCCAGCATGGATCTTTCCGTCAACCCCAACGGCTCCGCACTCGCCATCGAGGGCATCACGAGCCCCAACGGCCGCGTCCTGGGCAAGATGGGCCATGCCGAGCGTCGCGGCGACAACCTGTACCGCAACGTGCCCGAGCATGTCCCCGGCGACAAGTTCATGCCGATCTTTGAGAGCGGCGTAGCCTACTTCGCCTAAACCTTTCCCATCGGGTACAATCCCTTCGGGTAACAACACCCGCCACCGACACATCCGGTGGCGGGTTCTTTTTTGCTTCGC
>CABUTP010000026.1 GCA_902494545.1 uncultured Collinsella sp.
CCGCCGAGCAGGCCAGACCCGCCGTCAGGCATAGCTCCGTTGCCGCCGGGGTCACCACCGCCGGGGCCACCGCCCATGCTGCCGCTCGGTCCTGCCGTGACGATCGAGCCAGTGTGCCCGGTCGAAATCGTGCAAGTGGTCCAAACAATCGGCCCAGCCAAGAGGGCAACGATGCCGATTGCCGCAACGCCGCGGGCGCCGTGTTTCAGAGCCAAAGGCCATGTCGTAGACAGGCAATCCTGCATCCAAAAGCCGATGATGCAGAGTGCAAGTCCTGCCACCACGCCAATCACGCCGATGCAGACGCCCAGCCAGGCAAAACTGCCGGAGTGCAAAATCAGCGCCATGTCCCAAGCGCTTGTCACGGCAATCAAGAATCCTGCGACACCCGGCATCCAGGGGCGGTCGTGCAGTGCAAGCAGGCTGGCGCCAAATATGGCGACCAGCACCGCGATGGCAGGCGAGAGTGCTACGGTGTAGTAGGCATGGAAGATGCCGGCCATAAAGCTAAAGACGAGCCAGGTCACGACAAGCCAGGTGCCAAAGATGACAACCTGAGCGCGGCGGATGCGTGCAACGGTGTCCAGACCGGCCTCACCCCCACGTTTGTCCAGATAAAACCTGCCAAAATAAACCTGTCCCCTTTTGGCGGGCGTGGCGGCGATAAGGCCGAGAATAATGGCAGCGAAGGCGATGGGGGCGAGCCAGGTGATCTGGTCGCCAAAGTCGCTCGTCCATAGGCGGAACAGGCCGGTTTCGCCCCACATGCCGCCTTGGCTGCCGCCGCTGAGTGCCTCACTCGCGCCGGGGATGACCGAGCCGGTTTCGTTGCCGGTTAGGCGCCCCAGGCCGTTGTAGCTAAACGTGAGCTCGATAAACGAATCGGTCTGCGATCCGCCAAAGTAGGGGCGCGAGCCGCTCGGTACCAGCACGGTGAGCAGTACCCACCAACCAGCACCGACAACCATGGCGCCGAGTGCCACGACGGCGTCAAGCAGGCGGCGCGGCCAGGTCGTGGGCGAAAGCAGCAACATCGCCAAGCCAAAGCCGGGGAGCACTAGAAGCACCTGGAACTGCTTGGCCAAAAAGCCTAAGCCGATCAACAGCCCGGCCACGGCGTACCAACGGGTGCGTACGCGGTTGCCGTGGCGGTCTGCCGGCGGTTCGAGCCCACGTAATACGCAGACGGCGGCACCCAGCATAAGCAAGATAAGCAGGGCATCGGGGTTGTTAAAGCGAAATATGAGGGCCGCGACGGGCGCGGTGATAAACACGATGCCTGCCACGATGCCCGCGGCGTTGCCCCACGCGCGGCGCACGGTGGCATACAGCAGATAAGTGCATACCACGCCCATGAGCGCCTGCGGCAGCAGGATCGCAAACGAGCTCAAGCCCAGCAGGCGCACCGAAAGCGCCATGAGCCAGATGGATGCGGGTGGTTTATCGACGGTGATGGCGTTGCCGGCATCCAAGCTGCCCCACAGGAAAGCCTCCCAGTTCTTGGAGCCCGCCTGCGCCGCGGCGCTGTAAAACTCGTTGGCGTAGCCCGAGGCGGTCAGGTTCCAAAAGAAGACGAATGTGGCTGCAAGCATGAGCAGTGCAACGGCGATCCAGTCGATCGGGCCGCGGGTGGGGGCGAGCGATGGAGTCGAGGACGCGCACAGCTCGCGGCGAAGAGAGCGCGCCCCCTGCGAGACATGTGCTGATCGGCGAAGGGTATCAAAGCTCATCAGGCATCCGCCGCCTGCTTGAGGGGATAACGATACGCGCTTGTCGGCGTAGCACCTGCCTGCCCCTCGCTCGCCTTGAGCCGCTTCATGCCGGCAAGGTCCTTGCGCACCGTGTCGACGATGTACACGGTCGTGCCGGGGTCTTCCTTCCAGCGCACGGCAAACTCGCACGATGCGATGCCCATGCGCTCGGCCAGCACCAAAAGCTCGGTATCGAAGAACCATTCGTTGTCCTGGATGAGCGGCAGCAGTGTGTCTGCAGCCTCGGCAGAAATCGCCTTAAATCCACACTGCGCATCGTGAAAATGCACGCTTAGATAGCTCTGCAGCATGCGGTTATACGAGCGTGAGATAAGCTCGCGTTTGACACAGCGTTCCACACGCGACGCTGGCAGCAGGCGTGAGCCAAAGCAAACGTCGGCGCGTCCGTCCAGAATGGGGCCGACAAGCTCGGGAATCTGCCGAATATCGGTGGAGAGGTCGACATCCATATAGGCGCGCACGCGGGCCTTGGACGTGCTCCATGCGATTTTGAGCGCACGACCGCGACCCTTTTGGGGAATGCGGATGGCACGGAGTGTAAAGGGAAACTTGCAGGCGAGGATGCGGGCGAGTTCCCAAGTCTTGTCGCTGCTGGCGTTGTCGGCAATCACAATCTGCCAGGTAAACGACTTGGCATGAAGCGAAATCTGGCGCAGCCGATTCATCAGCAGCATGATTGAGGAGCCGAGCTCGGCCTGCTCGTTAAAGACGGGGATGACAAAGTCGCAGTCGACTTCGCGCGGCTCGCCGCAGTTGAGGATGGATGAAGGGGAGGGCTCGCTTTGAGCTGCTTGCTCCGTCGCTGCCTTGGTTTGTGGTTGAGCGGTTGCGGGCGCGGGGCGGTTTTGCGTGGTCGCAGGTACGGCGCGGGCGTCCTGCGCGATGATGTCGGGCTTAGTCATGATCGTGCCTTTCTGTATGAGCGTACGAACGGCTAGGCGGAAAGGGAAGTCTGCGAGGTGTCGGCGTCGGCACTCGTGTCCGCAGGCGCATCGCCCGGGGCGTCGGTTGAGCTGCTATCGGTCGAGCCATCGACAGAACCGCTCGCGTCGGGCGTGCCCGTGGGCGCCTGCCCACTCGGAGCGCTACCATCCGAGGCACCATCGCCGTTGCTATTTGTAACGCCATCCGGGCTCGGTGCCCCGCCGCCCTGCATGCCGCCCTGGCCGCCGCCCATGCCACCCCGCACGGCCTGGGCCGATCCGCCGGTCGCGGCGCTCATGATGGCACCACCTGCAAGCCCGCCAGCGAGCCCACAAACGGCGGCAAGCGTTGCGACTAGGAGCAGGTTGGCGGCGCGACTGGGCTGTTTGTCGTCGTGCTCTTTGGTGGAGACCGTCTGCTGCGGAGAGGGTTCGGCGACATATGCGCGGGTATCGGGAGCGGGCGCCGACGTGCCGGCGGGCATGGTGTGCTCTCCAGCAGACTCTCCCGCATAGAGTGGATTGACGACCGTGGCGGGCACATCGCTCGCTGCGTGTTGGGATGCCGTATTGGGCTCGGCGCTCTCGCTGCCCGTGACACCGTCGGTATTGCGGTTGAACAAGCTGCCCATAGTGTTCTCCAATCGGATAGGCGCGGAGCCGCCCGCGTTGGCGGCTCCCGCATCAAAGGGGATGGCATGGTCTCAACATGCCGTCGCGAGGTGGCATGGCTGTCCTCGTGACAAAGCTGTTCTACCGCGGCCGGTATGCGTCCGGGCGCTCGGCATGTGCGCCTTAAGTTTGGCTAAGCCTTATCCAGCGTTTTTAAAAACGCGCAGGTTGAGCCGCTAAGGCTGCGCTAAGGCAGCTTTCGGTGCGCTATTATCGGCAGTATCGAAACCTGTATTTCCCTGCGCCAAAGGAGCAACTGTGAAGCTGATGCTTGCCGAGGACGAACCCGGCCTCTCCCGCGCCCTCACCGCGATTCTTCAACATAGCGACTACGAGGTCGATACGGCGCTCGACGGTCTGACGGCGCTCGAATATCTGCTCGCCAACGACTATGACGCCGCAATCCTAGATATCATGATGCCCGGCATGGATGGCATCGAGGTGCTCAAACGCGCGCGTGAAGCCGGTAAACGCCTGCCCATCATCATGCTCACGGCAAAAAGCGAGGTGTCCGATAAGGTCGAGGGTCTGGATGCCGGCGCCAACGATTACCTGACTAAGCCGTTTGCCGCCAAGGAACTGCTCGCTCGCATCCGTGCCATGACGCGTGCCGCGACGGCAATTGACGCCACGACGCTCAGCGTGGGCAACGTGCGCCTCGACACGGCGGCTTGCACGCTCGTGGGTCCCTTGGGCGAGGAACACCTAGCCAATCGTGAGTTTCAGCTTATGGAACTCTTTATGCGCAACGCCGGGACGCGCATGCCCACCGAGCGTCTGATGCTCGAGGTTTGGGGCGAGGACGCGCCCGAAGGTGCTAACGTGGTGTGGGTCTATATCTCCTACCTGCGCAAAAAGCTGACGGCGCTGGGTGCCAACGTGGCCATCCGCGCGTCGCGCAATCAGGGATATTCGCTTGAGGTTGTCGAAGGGGACGAGCAGGCGTGAGCGCACGCGCATGGTGGAAGCGCATGGCGGCAAAGCTCGGCATGGGCGCGGACTCGGGTAATCCGGGGCGCGCCGATGCTGCCAGTGCAATGGGACGTCGCCTGCGTCGCAAGTTTATCCTCGTTGCCATGGGCGCCGTGACCGTGGTGCTCACACTCATCATCGCCGGCATCAACATCGTTAATTATTCGCATGTCTGCAAGATGGCCGATACTCGTCTGGACTATATCTTGGCAGGCAAGGACGGCATCGATTGGACGGATGAGCCCAAGACCGATCCCGGCGATGGTAAGGATGCCAGCAGTAGCCAGGTGGGCATCCGTGTCGGGCATTTCGAAGGCATGACGGCGGAGTCTCCCTTCGACACGCGCTACTTTACGGTGTCGATTGCCGGCGGGCAGGTGACCGATGTCAACACGGCCCGCATTGCCGCGGTGGGTGCCAAGCGCGCCGCCCGCATCGCTGCAGGACTATATTCCAAGGGCTGGACCTCGGGCTTTTCTGGTAACTACCGCTATACGGTTACGGTTCAGGGCGACGAGACAACCTATGTGTTCGTGGACTGCTCGCGCGAGCTTGCAAGCTTTCATTCGTTTTTGAGCGCGAGCGTGGCAATCAGTTGCATTGGCTGGCTGGCGGTGCTGGCAATCGTGGCGGGCGCCTCGGGTGCGGTGATTCGGCCGATGGTCGAGAGCTACAGCAAGCAAAAGCGCTTTATTACCGATGCAAGCCACGAGATCAAGACGCCGCTGGCCGTGATTGATGCCGCTAACGAGGTGCAGGAAATCGAGAGCGGCGAGAGCGAATGGACGCAGAGCATTCACGAGCAGGTTGCACGGTTGACGGCGCTCACGGAGCGTCTGGCATTTTTGGCTCGCATGGACGAGGGCTCGGCGGGCTTTACTATGACATCGATCGATCTTTCGGAGACTGTGGACAAGGCGGCGGCGCCGTTTGAATCGGTGGCGGTTTCGCGCGGAAAGCGGCTGTCGACGTCGATCGCGAGCGGTGTGCGGGCCCATGCCGATGCCGCGGCAGTGGCGCAGGTTGTTGAGCTGCTGCTGGACAACGCCACACGCTACGCAAGCGAGGGCAGCGTGATTGAGCTAAGTCTGCGTGCCGTTTCGCGCGGTGCGGGCAAAGGCTTGGCCGAGCTTGTCGTATCGAATGCTGTTGATGAGCTGCCCGAGGGTGACCTGGACCGATTGTTCGACCGCTTCTATCGTGCGGACGTGTCGCGCAGCTCCAAGACGGGCGGCTCGGGCGTGGGCCTATCCGTGGTGCGCGCTATTGCCGAGGCTCATGGCGGGAGCGCTTCTGTCTGCGGCCGCGACAACCAGATCACCTTCACCGTCCGCTTCTAAAACCTGCCAAAAAGGGACAAGTTTATTTTGGCAGGCTCTATCTGGGGAAACGCCGGCGGGGAAGGCTGTGGGCGGAGGGTACGTCCCGGCGTGACGCTGCGGAGCGGGATGCACTTTCCTCTTGGGGCGCCTAGCGGAAACTGCATCCCAGTTTGAGGCTTCAGAACGGGACGCAGTTTCCCCTAGGAGATATAAGATGTGACGGGCCGCGTCAAGATAATTACCGGACGGCCTGGGAGGCGGCTGGCTGGCTTAAAACCTAGCGCGTGAAATGACGCTTCACGCTATTCAGCGCGCTTGATAGGATGACGAATCACAGTTTTAAGTTTCTCCGGTGCACATTTGCGTGGATCGGAGAGATAGATTTCGTGATGGAAACGGGTGTCTGAGAAGTCGGGGACATAGCCCTGCTCGGCCGTGTATTCATGCATAGCGTCTACGGTCGCCGGTTCGTTGTCGTAGGGCCCGGTGTGCATGCATTGGACGCAGAGGCCCTCGTCAACTTTAAGCAGTTCGACGGCGGAAAAGTCCAGTTTCTTTTTGGTCGTGGCTTCCGCGACTGCCCAGTCAAAGTTATCTCGGGTGACGAAATCGGGCAGGCGAATGCACGAGATAAAGTTGAAATCGTCCTTGCGTACATAATCGATGTCGCCGCTCGGGGAGTCTTGCCACCAGAAACCCTCGAGCGGCGGTACCACAAAGTCGAAATAGCCCTCGATACTCCTTGAGCCTTTCTTCGACATCTTGACGGTATAGGCGATTCCGTAAAGCAGCGGCAGGGCGTTTTGATACTCGCCACCTTCGGTATTTGGGTCGCCCTTTCCGCGAACGGCAACGTAGCTCATAGGCGGGACAGTTACGATACTCGGCTTGCTTGCAGGTCTGTAGAGCTCCTTGCATTCCTTCTTAAAGTCGAACGCCATGTTGGCCGCCTTTCTGCGTATTGGCCTGCTTAGATAGTGGAATCATATCATAGAAACGAACAGATGTTCGAATGATTTGGTTGACAGATAGAGATACGTGCGTTGTGTTTGGCGGTCGGCTTGACCCTGTCGATGATTTCTCTGTCTCCCCGGCGCCTCATCTATGGCTGCCGTTTCCCCATATAAAACCTGCCAAAATGAACCTGTCCCTTTTTGGTCGGTGCGAAATGGGTAATACTAAAGAGTTATCCGACCAGATGGGAACCAATCGATGGCCTATATCGAATTCAAAGATGTCATCAAGGCATACGGCGAGGGCGACGCCCGTATTCATGCGCTCGACGGCGCGAGCTTTACGGTCGAGCGCGGTGAGCTCGCCATTATCCTGGGCGCCTCGGGTGCTGGCAAGACCACGGCGCTCAACATCCTGGGCGGCATGGATACGGCGACTTCCGGCACCGTGACGGTGGACGGGCGCGACGTGAGCTCCGCCAACGAGGCGCAGCTTGTTGAATACCGCCGCGCCGACGTCGGCTTTGTCTTCCAGTTCTACAATCTGGTTCCCAACCTGACGGCACTCGAAAACGTTGAGCTCGCAGCTCAGATCTGCCCCGATTCGCTCGATGCCGAGCAAACGCTTTGCCAGGTTGGCCTGGGCGACCGACTCGCTAACTTTCCGGCGCAGCTTTCGGGCGGCGAGCAGCAGCGCGTGTCCATTGCCCGTGCACTGGCAAAGAACCCCAAGCTGCTCCTGTGCGACGAGCCCACGGGCGCGCTCGACTATAAAACCGGCAAGCAGATCTTGCAGCTGCTACAGGACACTTGCCGCAAGCAGGGCATTACGGTCATCATCATCACCCACAACTCCGCGCTGGCGCCCATGGCCGATCGTCTGATCCGCTTTAAGAACGGTCGCGTGGAGAGCGAGACGGTCCAGCAAAATCCCGTGCCTATCGAGACGATCGAGTGGTAGCGCCCATGGACCAAGACCGCCAAAACAGCCTACGCCGCGACGCGCAGAACACGGAGCGCGAGCAGGATTTTACGACCTACCGCACTGCCCAAAGCTCAAACGATATGGTGCCGACGGTTTTTCGCCGTGGCATCTACCGCACAATCCGAGGCAGTCTTAAGCGCTTTTTGTCAATCGTGGTCATCACCGCGCTTGGCGTGAGCGTGATGTGCGGCCTTAAGGCGGGTTGCGAGGACCTGTGTGATTCGGTTGATGCCTACTTCGACCAGCAAAATGTCTATGACATTAACGTGCAGTCGACCTATGGCCTGACTGACGATGATCTCGACGCCATACAAGAGGTCGATGGCGTCGAAACGGCCGAGGGCATCTACACCGAGACCGCCTACACCGCCGTGGGCACAACGCGCGAGCGCGTGGTCGTGCAGAGTCTCTCCAAGGAGAACATCGATCAGCCGGTGCTCGTGAACGGCGATTTGCCCGAGAGCGCCGATGAAGTCGCGGTGACTTCGAAGTTCCTGAAGGCATCGGGCAAGAAAATCGGCGATACGGTGAGTTTTGCCGCCAATGACGCGAGCTCGTCCAATCAAAGCGCCAAGGACCAGTTTGCCGCGGGCGATTACACCATTACGGCTGAGGTCCTCGACCCCACTGATGTAAGTTCTGACTCGACAGTCAACGCCTTTCGCGCTGCTTCGGCGGCGGACTATAAGTTCTATGTGAGCGAGGACGCCGCGACATCTTCTTCCTACTCCGCGGTCCACGTGATCGTTGAGGGAGCCAAGAGCCTCAACTCCTATTCGGATTCCTACGCGGCAAAGATCAATGAGGTCAAGGGCAATATCGAGAAGATCCGCGAGGAGCGTGAGAAGGCGCGCGCCCAGGAGCTGACGGTCGACACGCCGGCGAGCTTGGACGCGGCTGAGCGTCAGGCGAATATGCTCTTTGGGATTGAGCAGGACAACATCAATCGCATGGCCGAGGGCAGCGACGAGCGTGCGCAGGCGCAAGCCGACCTGGATCAGCGTCGCGCCGCCGCCGATCAACAGTTTGCCGATGCCCGCGCCGAGCTTTCCGATCTGGGCGAATGCACCTGGTACATCCAGGACCGCGGCAACATCGCAAGCTACTCGAGCGTGGAGAGCGACAGCTCGTCAATTGAGGCCATCGCCACGGTGTTCCCGTTCATCTTCTTTATCGTCGCCGTGCTCATCAGCCTTACCACCGCCACGCGTATGGTCGAGGAGGAGCGCACGCTCATCGGCCTGTATAAGGCACTCGGTTATTCGCGCGGACGCATCCTGTCCAAATACGTGGACTATGCGCTGTGGGCTTGTCTGATCGGCGGCGTGCTCGGCAACATCATCGGATTTGTGGGCCTGCCGCTGTTCCTGTTTACGGTGTTCGACGACATGTACTCACTGCCCCAGATGCTGCTTTCGTACGACATCGTGTCCTCGATCGTTTCGGTGGCGCTGTTTGCCGTGGGCGTGGTGGGCGCCACGATTATCGCCTGCCGCCACGAGATGGCCGAGACCCCGGCCTCGCTTATGCGTCCCAAGGCCCCGCGCGCTGGCTCGCGCATTCTGCTCGAGCGCATCGGCTTTATCTGGCGCCGCATGGGCTTTTTGAACAAGGTCGCTGCACGCAACCTTTTCCGCTATAAAAAGCGCGCCTTTATGACCATCTTTGGCATCGCGGGTTGCACCGCGCTTGTGATTTGCGGTATGGGTATTCGCGACACGTCGGTCGCGCTTTCGCCCAAGCAGTACGGGCATATCACGCGCTACGACCTGCTGGCGGTCGCCAATCCCGACGATTTTTCGCAGACGTGCGCGGCGCTCGACGAGCGAAGCGCAGCCAGGGATTCCGGTGTGACCGTAACTTCGACGCTGCCGATCATGACTGACAACGTTACCTTTACGTTTGGCGGCAAGAGCGAGACCGTGCAGCTGATCGTGGTGCCCGATGACCGCACGAACGATCTGGACGACTACGTTCGCCTTGAGGATGAGTCCAAAGAGCCGCTGTCTTTGCGTGACGGAGACGTGTATCTGAGCAAAAGTTCACAGCTGGTGCTGGGGATTCAGCCGGGCGATACGGCTCACGTCCAGGATTCGTCGCTCAATGTTGCCAAGGTCAAAGTCAGCGACATTTCGCTTAACTATCTGGGCAACACGCTTTACATGACGCAGGGCACCTATGAGCGCGTGTTCGGTCGAAGCGCACGCCTCAACGGTATCTTTGTGCTGCTTAAGGGCTCGTCGGCCGACCAGATCGCGTTTAGCAAGAAGCTTAAGAGCGACGGTTGGCTCACCATCTCGAGCACGGCCGAGCATTGGGAGAACTATGAGGCGAACTTTGCGATTATCAATTCCGTCGTGGTGCTCGTGACCTTTATGGCGGCGTGCCTATCGTTTGTGGTGGTGTTTACGCTGTCCAACACGAATATCTCCGAGCGCGAACGCGAGCTGGCGACCATCAAGGTGCTGGGCTTCCGCCGTGGCGAGGTGCACCATTACGTCAACAAGGAGACGTTGATCCTCACGGCAATTGGCGCCGCGCTGGGCGTGCCACTGGGCGGCTTGCTGGCCGAGAGTTTTACGTACATTTTGCAGATGCCGTCGCTGTACTTTGACGTCGAAGTCGAGCCGCTAAGCTACGTGCTCGCCGTGGTGCTTTCCTTTGGCTTTACGTTTATCGTCAACCTAGCCACCAATCGTACCCTCAACAAGATCGACATGGTCGGCGCCCTCAAGAGCGCCGAGTAACCTGCCTGGGATTCAAGCTGTAGCGAGCTGTAATGTACCACAACCGCATTTTTGCATAAACCGCCCCGCCGATTGCATATTTCGGCGGGGCGGTTGCTTTTTGCCCGCGGGTACCCCAGGGGGCGACGTGCAAATTCCGGAGTATTCAGCATCCCGGAGCCCGCGGGTGCGGGAGCGGGCGCACAAAAGCGCATTGAAAGCCTGACTTTGAGCTCCGGCGCCTCGAGGACCGCTCATTTTTTTGCAGAATGCGGCCCGCGGCGCCTGTCTCTCGCCCAAAATCCAGTATGCAGGCACCCTCGGCTGCTGAATACTCCCAAAAATGCACGCCGCATCCTACCCCAGGCACTTGCAGCAAGAAGACGAATAGCCTCGGCCTCCCTAGTTACCGCAGGAGGCCCCAGGGCTTACCTCCCAAATCTTTCCGCAGGACGGAAGGACCCCGCCGCGCGAAGCGCACGGCGGGGTCCTGACATGTCCGAGGACGATTTGGGAGGTAAGCCCTGGGGCCTCCGATGGGGCGGTTTCGGCCGAGGCTATTCGTCGCCGAAGCTGATGCCCAACGCCTTGGCCTCGCGCACCAGATCGCTCTGGGGGTCGACATACTTGAGCTTGCCGGCGACATCCTCGAGCGGCATGTGGCACATCTTGCCGTCGCGCAGGGCAATCATGTAGCCAAACTCGCCGCGTAGGCAGCCAAGTGCCGCCTCGACGCCGCACTGGGTCGCAAAGATGCGGTCCTGGGCGTCGGGCTGGCCGCCGCGCTGCGTGTGGCCGGGGATGACGACGCGGGTCTCGCGACCGGTCTTGGCCTCGATCTCCTTGGCGATGTCGTACACGATTGACGGGCTCGTGCGCTCGGCGAGCTTCTTCTTGTACTCCTTCTTGGACAGCGCCGCGTCCTCCTTGGAGATAGCGCCCTCGGCGACGGCCACGATGGTAAAGCGGCTGCCGGTCTCCATGCGATGCTCGATGGTCTTGATGACGTTATCCATGTCGTAGGGGATCTCGGGAATCAAGATGACATCCGCGCCGCCCGCGACGCCGGCGTACAGCGGGATCCAGCCAACCTTGTGGCCCATGATCTCGATGACAAACACGCGGCCGTGGCTCGACGCAGTGGTGTGGATGTCGTCGATGCACTTGGTGGCGACGTCGATGGCGCTCGTAAAGCCAAACGTCAGCTCGGTGCCCCAGGTGTCGTTATCGATGGTCTTGGGCAGGGCGATAACGTTGAGGCCTTCTTCGCGCAGACGGTTGGCGGTCTTGGTGGAGCCGTTACCGCCCAGCATAAACAGGCAGTCGAGCTGCAGCTTATGATAGGTGTGGACCATTGCGGGTACCTTCTCGATGCCATCGGCC